>NZ_CAJZDT010000005.1:0-31676 GCF_915066115.1 uncultured Streptococcus sp.
TACAAACTTGCCATAATCTTTATTTTCATCAATTTTTGTTATATTTGGTTTTTCAAACTCGATCATTTAGTTACTCCCTCTTAAACGAAAAGCAGTGTAATGCGATGATTATACACGGCGACGTTTTGGAGGACGAGCACCATTGTGTGGCACTGGAGTCACATCACGAATTGCTGTTACTTCAAGACCAGCGGCAGCAAGCGCACGAATAGCTGACTCACGACCAGAACCTGGACCTTTTACAGTAACTTCAACTGATTTAAGACCGTGTTCTTGTGCAGATTTAGCAGCAGCTTCAGAAGCCATTTGAGCAGCGAATGGTGTAGATTTACGAGAACCTTTGAAACCAAGAGCACCAGCTGATGACCAAGCAATTGCATTACCATGCACATCAGTAATCATAACAATAGTGTTATTAAATGTAGCGTGAATATGAGCAATACCAGATTCGATATTCTTTTTCACACGACGTTTACGTGTTGGTTTAGCCAAGACTTTTACCTCCTATATTATTTTTTCTTACCAGCAATCGCAACAGCTTTACCTTTACGAGTGCGAGCGTTGTTTTTAGTGTTTTGTCCACGGACAGGAAGTCCACGACGGTGACGGATACCACGGTATGAACCGATTTCCATCAAACGTTTGATGTTCAAGTTTACTTCACGACGAAGGTCACCTTCAACTTTGATTGCATCCACTTCACGACGGATAGCATCTTCTTGATCTGATGTAAGATCACGTACACGAACATCTTCTGAGATTCCAGCAGCAGCTAAAATTTTCTTAGATGTTGCAAGTCCGATACCATAAACATAAGTCAATGAGATTACTACGCGTTTGTCATTTGGAATGTCAACTCCAGCAATACGAGCCATGTTTTCTCCTTTCTATCTTATCCTTGACGTTGTTTGTGTTTTGGATTTGCTGGGCAAATTACCATAACACGACCATTACGACGAATAACTTTACAGTATTCGCAAATTGGTTTGACCGATGGTCTTACTTTCATTTCTTATCCCTCCAAGTTTTTCGATTATTTAAAGCGGTAAGTGATACGTCCACGTGTCAAGTCATATGGACTCATTTCGACAGTAACACGATCTCCCGCTAAAATACGAATATAGTTTTTACGAATTTTACCAGAAACTGTTGCTAAAATCTGATGTCCATTTTCAAGTTCAACCGTAAACATTGCATTCGGCATTGTATCAACTACTTTGCCTTCAACTTCAATCACATCGTCTTTTGCCACGCAAAAGCACCTCCATAAATTTCGATTCGATGCCTCTAGACACAGAGACAACAATTATAAGTCAGACTATCTCAGTATAACATTTGTAGCGGATTTTTGCAAGTGTGAAAAACGCTTTATTTCAAATTTGTCAATACTTTTTCGATATCTGAGAAGACATCATTGATATCTTGATTACCTTCGATGTCATGAACCAAACCTTTGGCACGGTAGTGAGCAATGATTGGTTCCCCTTGAGCAATATTAACGTCCAAACGACGTTTTACTGTCTCAGGCTTATCATCTTCACGTTGGTAGTAATCTTCTTCTTTATAGTCAACTGGTGGGTTAAAGACCTTGTGGAAAGTTTCTCCAGTTACGCGGTGGATGATACGACCACTCAAACGTTCCAAGAGGCTGTCTGGATTCACTTCGATGTTGATAACACCTTCTAGTTCGATGCCAAGTTCAGCCAATGTTTTGTCCAAGGCATGAGCTTGTTCGATTGTACGTGGGTAACCATCCAATAAGAATCCTGTTTCTTTAATATCATCTTGTGAAAGACGTTCTTTTACGATTCCATTTGTAACTTCATCAGGAACTAATTCACCCTTGTCAATATATGACTTAGCAAGAACACCCATTTCAGTTTGATTTGCCATAGCAGCACGGAACATATCACCTGTTGAGATATGTGCAACATGGAATTGTTCTACGATTTTTGCTGCTTGAGTTCCCTTACCTGCACCAGGTAAGCCCATAATCAAAAGATTCATGATTTGATCTCCTTATTTTATTTTTAAATAGAAGCAAAAAGTCTTTTCACCCCTATTTAAAAACAAAATAGAAGAGGGGAGACCAAACTCTCACAAATGTTAGAGTTAAACCTCCACTCCCTCAGTAATTACTGATTCAGTAATTACTTTTATTCTGTTCTGTCCATGAAACCAACATACTTACGTTTCAATAGGTAGCCTTCCAATTGTTTGATTCCTTCAATACCTGTAGAGATAATGATCAAAAGACTAGTCCCTCCAAAAGCAACTGCCTCTGAAAGTCCGAAAACATCTTTTGCTACGATCGGTAAAATCGAAATCACACCAAGGAAGAGAGAACCAACAGTTGCAAGACGACGAAGAAGTTTAGACATATATTCTTCTGTACCTTTACCAGGACGAACTCCATGGATATAAGCACCGCTCTTTTGTAAGTTTTCTGCCGCTTTTTCAGGATTAATCTGTACAAACGTATAGAAGAATGTAAAGAGAATAATCAATAAAGCATACATGGCAATACCAGTTGGTGAAGTTGTTGCCAGCATTTCTTGTGCTGTTCTTACCCAAGCCCAATCATGACCTGTAGCGCTCAAAAACTGAAGAATAGCCGCAGGCGCTGCAGTAATCGAACTTGCAAAGATAACAGGGATAACTCCAGCAGGGTTTACCTTCAAAGGAAGATAAGAGCTAGATGGAGCACCTTGTGCAACCTTCGTATATTGGATTGGAATTTTGTATTCTGCTTGTTGAACATAAGTTGTAAAGTAAATAATCAACAATACAGTAATAATCAAAATGATTACGAAAATGATAGATGAGTTGATACGGCTACTTGGGACGTTCACAAAGTAGTCCACATAGATGCCCTGAATCATCTCTGGAATTGAGGCAACAATCCCGGCAAAGATAATCATAGAAACACCATTTCCGTATCCCTTATCTGTAATTTGCTCTCCCAACCAAGTCACAATCATACTACCAGCTGTTAAGATGATACCAATCATGATAAAGACTTGTGGAGTAAGAGCTGTTTTCAACAATTGAGCTCCAGCCAAAGTATTAAAACCAGCTGTAATCCCGATAGATTGCACAAAAGCTAGAACAAGAGCAATATAACGAGTAGCTTGATTTAATTTTCTTCGACCTACTTCCCCTTGTTTACCCCACTCTACAAACTTGGGTAAAATATCCATTTGCAAGAGTTGGACAACGATAGAGGCCGTAATGTAGGGACTAACTCCAAGAGCAAAAACTGAGAAGTTTTTCATGGCATTCCCTGACACTAAGCTCAACATGTTTAAGAAGGATAATCCACTTAAAGCATTCAAGCTATTGGCATTCACACCAGGAACTGTAATACTTGTTCCGATACGAAAGACCAAAACGATAAAAATTGTAAATAAAATTTTTGATCGAACCTGCTTGACTTTAAGAGCTTCTCTTAATAATCTAAAAAACATAGGTCACCTCTCTTAGATGACTTCTACTGAACCACCTTTAGCAGTGATAGCTTCTTCAGCTGATTTAGAGAATTTAGCTGCTTTCACAGTCAATTTCTTAGTCAACTCACCGTTACCAAGAATTTTAATACCTGATTTTTCAGCTTTAACAATTCCTGCTTCGATAAGAACAACTGGAGTAACTTCAGCACCATCTTCAAAGACGTTCAATTGGTCAAGGTTCACAATTGCGTATTCTTTAGCGTTGATGTTAGTGAATCCACGTTTTGGAAGACGACGGAACAATGGAGTTTGTCCACCTTCAAAACCAAGGCGAACTCCGCCACCGCTACGAGCTTTTTGACCTTTTTGACCACGACCAGATGTTTTACCGTTACCTGATGAAGTACCACGACCAACGCGGTTACGTACTTTACGAGAACCTTCTGCAGGTTTCAATTCATGAAGTTTCATTTTTATTTTCTCCTCTTTTGTAAAATGCTAGCGCCGATAAGGGAGAAAAGGTTGTCTCCCCCATCAACTCGCCTATACGACGTCATCATAGATGACTATATCTAGTTTTAGGGGATGGTATAGTGCACATCCCCTAAAAATTCATTAGTTTACTTCTTCAACTGTTACCAAGTGAGATACTGCTGTGATCATACCACGGATAGCAGCGTTGTCTTCTTTAATAACAGAGCTGTTCAATTTGCCAAGTCCAAGTGCTACAACAGTTTTACGTTGTGATGGAATGCGTCCGATTGGAGACTTAGTCAAAGTAATTTTAATTTGAGCCATTTTATCCCCTTTCTTATGCCAAATCAGAAACTGAAATACCACGAAGGGCAGCAACTTCTTCAGCGCGTTTCAATTGTTTCAAACCTTCAACAGTTGCACGAACAATGTTGATTGGAGTGTTAGAACCAAGTGATTTAGATGTAATATCTGCCACACCTGCCAATTCCACAACGGCACGAACTGCACCACCAGCGGCAACTCCAGAACCTTCTACAGCAGGTTTCAACAATACTTTAGCTCCACCGAATTCTGAAAGAACTTCGTGTGGGATTGTTGTTCCAACCATAGGAACTTCGATCAAGTTTTTCTTAGCATCGTCTACTGCTTTACGGATTGCTTCTGGAACTTCTTGAGCTTTACCAGTACCAAATCCTACGCGACCGTTGTGGTCACCAACAACAACAAGAGCTGCGAAACGAAGACGACGTCCACCTTTAACAACTTTTGTAACACGGTTGACAGCAACTACGCGTTCTTCTAATTCAACTGCATTGTCTTTAAATGCCATTTTCTAGTGTCCTCCTATTAGAATTTCAATCCGTTTTCACGAGCTGCATCAGCCAAAGCTTTCACACGTCCGTGATATAGATATCCACCGCGGTCGAACACCACTTCTGAAATACCTTTAGCGTTTGCACGTTCTGCAACGAGTTTACCGACAGCAACGGCTTGTTCAGTTTTAGTTCCTTTTGAAACTTCTTTGTCAAGAGTTGAAGCACTTGCGAGCGTTACACCCGCTACGTCATCAATCACTTGAGCGTAGATGCCTGTATTAGAACGGAATACGTTCAAACGTGGGCGATCAGCAGTTCCAGAGAGTTTTCCGCGAACGCGACGGTGGCGTTTTTGGCGGAGTTTGTTTTTATCTGGTTTTGAAATCACAGTTTTCACCTCTTTAGTTTTAAATCGTGTGCTATGCACAAAGTTGGAAAATAGGTTGGTGGTTGATGATCAACCACTCAACATTATTTACCTGTTTTACCTTCTTTACGGCGAACGAATTCACCAACGTAACGGATACCTTTACCTTTATATGGTTCTGGTGAACGAAGGCTACGTACGTAAGCAGCTGTTTGACCAACCACTTCTTTTGAAATTCCGCTAACAACGATTGTTGTTGGGTTTGGAAGTTCAAAAGTAATTCCTTCTGGAGCTTCAACTTCGTCTGGATGAGATTTACCAACAGCCAAAACAAGTTTAGTTCCTTGAAGTTGTGCACGGTAACCAACCCCACGCATTTCAAGTTCTTTCTTGAATCCTTCTGATACACCAACAACCATGTTGTTCAAAAGGGCACGAGTAGTTCCGTGGATAGTTTTCATTTCTTTTGAATCGTTTGGACGGTGAAGAGTTACTTCAGTACCTTCCACACGGATTTCAATATCTTTTGAGAACTCACGAGTAAGTTCTCCTTTAGGTCCTTTTACAGTTACAACGTTGTCATTGTTAGTGAGTTCAACACCAGCAGGCAACACGATAACTTTATTACCAATACGTGACATGTTTATTTTCTCCTGTTAAATTGTCAGGCCAGAACGGCCAGTTTTCACGGGGTTAAGATACTTATTGAGTTCAATAGCTAAATTGAACACGCTCTAAGAACTGTGCAAAATAGATAAGTTGGCTTGTTTGTAAACAAACTTCTCCAACTTCCTAATTTTGCTTTGTTCTTTACGAGCTTTGTATCTTGATTTTACCAAACGTAAGCGATAACTTCTCCACCAACATTCTTTTGGCGTGCTTCTTTATCAGTAAGCAAACCTTCAGAAGTTGAAAGGATAGCAATTCCAAGTCCGTTAAGAACTTTTGGAAGGTCTTCACGTTTTTTGTAGACACGAAGTCCTGGTTTAGAAACACGTTTCAAGTTAGTGATAACTTTTTCACCGTTTGGTCCGTATTTAAGGAATACACGGATGATGCCTTGTTTGTCATCTTCGATGATTTCAACGTTTTTTACAAAACCTTCGCGTTTAAGGATTTCAGCAATCCCTTTTTTGATGTTTGATGCAGGTACTTCAAGTACTTCGTGTTTCGCTTGGTTAGCGTTACGAATACGAGTTAGGAAGTCTGCGATTGGGTCAGTCATAACCATTTTATTTTTCTCCTCTTACTAGTAGTTTGCAAGTTGCACTTGCTAGTTAATGATTGAGCTAGGCTCAGAATATGTTTCTAGGTTTCAAGTCCTAAGTGAGTCTAGGCATCTGCTTGCAGGCATAACTTGAGTTAGGCAAAAGCAGATAACGACGAATCACAACGGGATTGAAAGCTAGAATTACCAAGATGCTTTTGTTACACCAGGAATTTGTCCTTTGTAAGCTAATTCACGGAAGCAAACACGGCAAAGTTTAAATTTGCGGTAAACTGAATGTGGGCGACCACATTTTTCACAACGAGTATAAGCTTGAGTAGAGAACTTCGCTGGACGTTTGTTCTTAGCAATCATTGATTTTTTAGCCATTAGATTTACCTCCTATATTATTTTGCAAAAGGCATTCCAAGGCCTGTAAGCAATGCACGTGACTCTTCGTCAGTGTTAGCAGTTGTTACGATAACGATGTCAAGACCACGAGTTTTGTCAACGTCATCAAAGTTGATTTCTGGGAAGATCAATTGTTCTTTCACACCAAGTGTGTAGTTTCCGCGTCCATCAAATGATTTTGTTGGAACACCGTGGAAGTCACGTACACGTGGAAGTGAAACTGAAACCAATTTATCCAAGAATTCGTACATACGTTCACCACGAAGGGTAACTTTTGCACCGATCGCAACACCTTCACGAAGACGGAAGCCGGCGATTGATTTTTTAGCTTTAGTGATAAGTGGTTTTTGACCTGAGATAAGTGCTAATTCTTCAGCAGCTTTTTCAAGACTTTTAGCGTTTGATACAGCTTCACCAACACCCATGTTCAAAACGATCTTATCTACTTTAGGCACAGCCATCACTGATGAGTAGTTGAATTGTTCTGTCAAAGCAGGAACTACTTCATTAAGATATTTTTCTTTTAAACGATTTGCCATTATACTTCTCCTTTCCTTCGTGATTAATCAAGCACTTCGCCTGATTTTTTGTTGTAGCGAACTTTTTTACCGTCTACAAATTTGTAACCAACACGACCAGCTACACCATTTTTGTCCAATACTTGAACGTTTGATACGTGGATAGCTGCTTCTTTCTCGATGATACCACCTTGAGGAAGTTCGTTAGTTGGACGTTGGTGTTTCTTAACGATGTTAACACCTTCAACGATAACTTTGTTTACTTTTGGAAGGGCAGTAAGGACAACAGCTTCTGTTCCCTTATCTTTACCAGCGATTACGCGAACTTTGTCGCCTTTTTTTACAAACATTAGGTTTCTCCTTGATTTTTCTTACGCCCATAAGGGCACCCTAGCTTAAAGCTAGGGGACTAGTTTGTTTCTAAAAATTAAAGTACTTCTGGAGCAAGTGACACGATCTTCATGAAGCCACCTTCACGCAATTCACGTGCAACCGGGCCAAAGATACGTGTTCCGCGAGGAGTTTTGTCTTCACGGATGATAACTGCTGCGTTTTCGTCAAATTTGATGTATGAACCATCAGCACGACGAGCACCTGATTTAGTACGAACGATAACTGCTTTAACAACGTCACCTTTTTTAACCGCACCACCAGGAGTAGCTTGTTTTACAGATGCCACGATAACATCACCGATGTTTGCAAATTTACGTCCTGAACCACCAAGAACTTTGATAGTCAAGATTTCGCGAGCACCGCTGTTGTCTGCGACTTTCAAACGAGTTTCTGTTTGAATCATTTCAGTTTTCTCCTTTCAGGTTTGATTAGATGATGACCGCTTCTTCAACAACTTCTACAAGACGGAAACGTTTTGTAGCTGAAAGCGGACGAGTTTCCATGATACGTACGATATCGCCTTCTTTGGCAACATTGTTTTCATCATGAGCTTTGTATTTTTTAGAGTAGTTAATACGTTTACCATAGACTGGGTGGTTACGTTTTGTTTCAACTACAACTGTGATTGTCTTGTCCATTTTGTCAGATACAACACGTCCAACAAGAACTTTACGATTATTGCGTTCCATTGAAATTTCTCCTTCCCTAGTCTATTATTTCGCTTCAGATTGAACTGTTTTGATACGAGCGATTTGTTTTTTAACTTCTTTCAAGCGAGCTGTTTGTTCCAATTGACCAGTAGCAGCTTGGAAACGAAGTTCAAACAATTCTTTTTTCAATTCGTTTTCGCGCTTCGCGAGTTCTTCTTGAGAAAGACCACGAAGTTCTTTAACAAATTCTTTTACTTCATTAAGTTTCATGCCTTCTCCTTATTCTGCTTCACGTTTTACGAATTTACATTTAACTGGCAATTTGTGGCTAGCAAGACGAAGCGCTTCGCGTGCAATCTCTTCAGATACACCAGCGATTTCGAACATCACTTTACCACGTTTAACTGGTGCTACCCAACCTTCAGGTGCCCCTTTACCAGATCCCATACGCACACCGATAGCTTTAGCAGTGTATGATTTGTGTGGGAAGATTTTAATCCAAACTTTACCACCACGTTTCATGTAACGAGTCATGGCGATACGAGCAGCTTCGATTTGGCGGTTAGTGATCCAGTGGCTAGTTGTAGCTTGAAGACCGTATTCACCGAATGCTACTTCTTTTCCACCTTTTGCTTCACCGCGCATTTTTCCACGGAATTCACGACGGTGTTTAACACGTTTAGGTACTAACATTGGTTATTTACCTCCTTTAGTGTTTTTGCGAGCTGGAAGAACTTCACCACGGTAGATCCATACTTTAACACCAAGTTTACCGTATGTAGTATCTGCTTCTTCCCAAGCGTAATCGATATCTGCACGAAGTGTGTGAAGTGGAACAGTTCCTTCAGAGTATCCTTCAGCACGGGCGATATCTGCACCGTTCAAACGACCTGATACTTGAGTTTTGATTCCTTTAGCTCCAGCACGCATTGCACGTTGGATTGCTTGTTTTTGTGCACGACGGAAAGCAACACGTTGCTCCAATTGACGAGCAATTCCTTCACCTACAAGGTGAGCATCCAAATCAGGTTGTTTGATTTCGATGATGTTGATGTGTACTTGTTTTCCAGTCAATTTGTTAAGTTTTGCACGAAGTGCATCAACGTTAGCACCACCTTTACCGATAACCATACCTGGTTTAGCAGTGTGAAGTGAAACGTTAACTTTGTTTACTGCGCGTTCGATTTCGATAGTTGAAACTGCTGCGTCAGCAAGTTCTTTTTGAACGAATTTACGGATTGCAAGATCTTCATGAAGGTAATCCGCGTATTCTTTTTCAGCATACCATTTGGCATCCCAATCACGGATGATGCCGACACGCATACCAATTGGATGTACTTTTTGACCCACGATTTTACCTCCTTATTTTTCTGCAACAGCTACAGTGATGTGAGCTGTACGTTTGTTGATTGGTGAAGCTGAACCTTTCGCACGTGGACGGAAACGTTTCATAGTTGGTCCTTCGTTTGCGAATGCTTCAGATACTACCAAGTTAGCTTTATCCAAACCAAAGTTGTTTTCAGCGTTAGCTACAGCTGAGTTCAAAACTTTCAAGATGATTTCAGCAGCTTTGTTTGGAGTGAATGTCAAGATTGCGATTGCATCGGCTACGCTTTTACCACGGATGTTATCAAGAACAAGACGTGATTTACGAGGTGAAACACGTACTGTACGAGCCATTGCTTTAGCTGAAGTAATTTCTGCCATTTATGTTCTCCTTATTTTCTACGTGTTTTCTTGTCGTCTGCAGCGTGACCTTTGTAAGTACGAGTTGGTGCAAATTCACCAAGTTTGTGACCTACCATGTCTTCTTGAATGTAAACAGGTACGTGTTTACGTCCGTCATAAACTGCAATAGTGTAACCAATGAAACTTGGGAAGATCGTTGAACGACGTGACCAAGTTTTAATAACTTTTTTCTTTTCGTCGTTAGCTTGAGCTTCAACTTTTTTCATCAAATGCTCATCGACGAAAGGTCCTTTTTTAAGACTGCGTCCCATTTTTATATTTTCTCCTTTAAATGTTGTACCACAGCGGCTTGCGCTCACATGGAGCGCTACCGAGCTGGCGGATTTACTAGTTGCTTAAGCGACTAGTTTAATATTATTTCTCGTTGCGACGACGAACGATAAGTTTGTCAGATTTCGCTTTCTTGTTACGAGTTTTAAGACCAAGAGCAGGTTTGCCCCATGGAGTAGATGGCGCTTTACGACCAACTGGTGCTTTACCTTCACCACCACCGTGTGGGTGATCGTTAGGGTTCATTACAGAACCACGAACTGTTGGGCGGATACCTTTCCAACGGCTACGTCCTGCTTTACCAAGGTTTACAAGTCCATGTTGTTCGTTTCCGACCACACCAACTGTAGCACGGCAAGTTCCAAGAATCATACGAACTTCACCTGATTGAAGACGAACAAGTACGTATTTACCTTCAGAACCCAATACTTGAGCAGATGCTCCAGCAGCACGTACCAATTCACCACCACGACCTGGTTTCAACTCGATGTTGTGGATCAAAGTACCAACTGGGATGTTAGCAAGTGGAAGAGCGTTTCCGACTTTGATATCTGCTTCTGGACCTGAAACGATACGTTGACCTACTTCAAGACCTTTTGGAGCGATGATGTATGCTTTCACACCGTCAGTGTAGTGTACAAGAGCGATGTTTGCAGAACGGTTTGGATCGTACTCGATAGTTTTAACAACTGCTTCAACGTTGTCTTTATTACGTTTGAAGTCAACCAAACGGTAGAAACGTTTGTGTCCACCACCTTGGTGACGAACAGTGATACGACCGTTGTTGTTACGACCAGCCTTGCTCTTCAATGCAACAAGCAATGATTTTTCAGGAGTGCTTGTTGTGATTTCAGCGAAATCCAAAGAAGTCATATTACGGCGACCGTTTGTTGTTGGTTTATAAACACGAATTCCCACGATATTTCCTCCTTAGATTATTCAGCTTCAGCAGCAAACAACTCGATTGCTTTTGAATCAGCTGTAAGTGTGATGATAGCTTTTTTAGTTTTGTTAGTAAAACCAGTGTAACGTCCAACACGTTTAGCTTTAGGTTTTACGTTGATTGTGTTAACGTTGGCAACTTTAACACCTTCGAAAGCAGCTTCAACAGCTTGCTTAATCAAAAGTTTGTGTGCACGAGTGTCAACTTCAAATACATATTTCCCTGCTTCAAGTTGAGCCATTGAGCTTTCAGTGATTACAGGTTTTTTGATAACATCATACAAATTCATTATGCAAGAACCTCCTCGATTTTAGAGATAGCTGCTTGTGTGACAAGAAGTTTGTCGCTATTTGCGATGTCAAGAACACTTGCAGTTGTAGCAGTTGCAACTTTCACGTTTGGAAGGTTACGAGCTGAAAGAGCTGCGAATTCATTTCCTTCTTCAAGGATAACAAGAACTTTAGAATCGATGCTCAATGCTGCAAGAACTTTTGCAAATTCAGCAGTTTTTGGAGCTGTAAATGAAAGAGCGTCTACAGCTACGAATTTGTTTTCAGCAACTTTTTCAGAGTAAACTGATTTAAGAGCTAGGCGACGAACTTTTTGTGGAAGTTTGTAGCCGTATGAACGTGGAGTTGGTCCGAAGACAACACCACCACCACGCCATTGTGGTGAGCGGATAGAACCTTGACGAGCACGTCCAGTTCCTTTTTGACGCCATGGTTTGCGTCCACCACCTGATACTGCAGAGCGGTTTTTAACAGCGTGTGTTCCTTGACGAAGGCTTGCGCGTTGGCTGATGATCACATCAAACACAACTGATTCATTTGGTTCGATACCAAATACTGCATCGTTAAGAACAACTTGGCCAGCTTCTTTACCAGTTTGGTCAAATAATGTTACGTTTGCCATTGTGACTGATTTCCCCTTTCTTTATTATTTACCAGCTTTAACTGCTGATTTGATAGTGATAAGAGATTTCTTAGCACCTGGTACGTTACCTTTGATAAGGATAACGTTCTTTTCTGGAACAACTTGTACAACTTCAAGGTTTTGAATTGTTACACGGTCGCCACCCATACGTCCTGCAAGGTTTTTACCTTTGAATACACGGTTAGGTGCAACAGGTCCCATAGAACCTGGACGACGGTGGTAACGAGAACCGTGAGCCATTGGTCCACGTGATTGTCCGTGGCGTTTGATAACACCTTGGAAACCTTTACCTTTAGAAGTACCAGTTACGTCAACAACGTCTCCAGCTGCGAATGTTTCAACTGTGATTTCAGCACCAACTTCCAAGCCTTCAACGTTTTTGAATTCACGAATGAAGCGCTTAGGAGCCGTGTTAGCTTTCGCTACATGTCCTTTAGCAGGTTTGTTGCTCAATACTTCGCGTTTGTCATCGAAACCAACTTGGATAGCGTTGTATCCGTCTGTTTCAACAGTTTTAACTTGAAGAACAACGTTTGGAGTTGCTTCAATAACTGTTACAGGGATCAATTCGCCAGCTTCAGTGAAGATTTGAGTCATTCCCACTTTTTTCCCTAAGATTCCTTTTGTCATGAGAAAATAGTTCCTTTTCTATATTTTTTATTCAAAAAGTTTTTAACGAGCGTTTTTTATGCTCAAGGTATCAAGCTTTAGATTAAAGTTTGATTTCTACGTTTACACCACTTGGAAGATCCAATTTCATCAAGGCATCAACTGTTTTTTGAGTTGGGTTAACGATATCGATCAAACGTTTGTGTGTACGCATTTCAAATTGTTCGCGAGAGTCTTTGTATTTGTGAGTCGCACGAATGATTGTGTAGAGGCTACGTTCAGTTGGAAGTGGGATTGGACCCGCAACTTGTGCACCTGTACGAGTAGCTGATTCTACGATTTTTGCAGCCGCTGTGTCAAGCGTACGGTGTTCGTAAGCTTTCAAACGGATACGGATTTTTTTGTTTGCCATCTTTTTCTCCTTTTCGTCTATTTAAGATAATAGGCTAGCTCCACAAGAAAACCGACGCGGTGTTGCGTGGCAATGCAACCGAGCGTGTCGCAACCTCTTGCATCAAAGCTAAGGCTGTAATTTACAGCACCATAATAGAATAACACAAAGCCCCTGCGATTGCAAGGGATTTGTTGCTGTTTTTTCGTTTTTTTACAATGAAACTGTTTTCCTATTTTTTCTTTCTAAAATTAGGGATTTTCTTCTATATAATTCAAGTTCTCTTGACCTCAAATTTATCTTCTGATTGTTTCACTAAGATATCCGCCTTGGATTCGGTCCCTTTATAGTAGTGTAGATATTGCTCCCGTCTCATCTGATGGCTAGCCAATATAAAGGATGCATCCCGATTTCTAACAGACGTATCTCGAGCTAGACGCCACTTTAATTCGGTCTCCTCATCCGTGTAGAAACAGATGGTTTTGTCAAAGAGTTCTTTGGGTAAAAAGCCAACAGACATCCCTTCGACAACCAAAATCGGTTTTGCTCCAGACAAGACCTCACTAGCTTTCCAAGGTTCTTCAATTGTTAAGATATCCATACCCCTCTGCAAGGCTAAGATATCTCTCTGCAAACTTGCCAATTCATGTGCCACCGGCAGACAAGCTGTCATCTTTTGATTTGGCGCTTGCTTTGGTACTACCAGATGACGGTCTGAGGTAATATAGGGATCTGTTTCTAGCAAATTTACTGTAGTAGAATCTAAGGCTTGGTACAATTCCTGTGCAAAGGTTGATTTACCTGAAGCTCCATGACCGTATATTCCCAGTGTCCTGATTTTCCCCGTCTCGATCTCTGAGACTAGTTGGTCCATTACGTCGTTTTTCTTCACTCTCTCTTCACCTGTTCATAGCTTTCTTTTCCGTCATTGAGTTTGTCCCAAATCACTACTTTCCCACTTTTGAGGGATTTTTGCACATCGATAATTCGTTGATTGGACGAACCTCGAAACTGAAGCATAAGATTTCTTTTAGTTCGATCATACCGTCCATCGACCAGGATATCAATCAGTGATAAGAGTTCCAGTTTATCTGGTGTCTCCATCATCATTTCTTCCCAAGTGTAACCCGTCCAGGACCAGATGTCTTTTTCTGGCAATTCCTTTCGGATGCGTTTAACGAGTGGCAAGAGAATACCCGTATTGAGAAAAGGTTCTCCCCCCAACAAAGTCAAGCCTTGAACATAGGGCTGAGCAAGATCTGCCATGATCTGTTCTTCTAGCTCTGCCGTATAGGGAATGCCAGCATTAAAAGACCAAGTCGCAACATTATAACATCCCTCGCAGTGAAACATGCAACCTGATACATAGAGAGAGTTACGCACGCCTTCTCCATCTACAAAGTTAAAGGCCTTGTAATCAATGATACGACCTTGACTGAGTTCCTCGCTTTTCCATTCTTGTGGTTTTGGATTATTCATTCGCTACCTCTATCCAATAACGCTCGACTCCATTACGAACATCTTCAAGAATCCCTCCATTTGCTAGAATGACTGCTCTGCTAGCAGAATTATTCACGCTACAGGTCACAAGAGCTTTCTTAATGTTCTTTGCCTTAGCCAGTTGTAAACCTTGTCGGAGAGTTTCTTTAGCATAACCTTTGCCTCTTTCAGACGGTCGGATGGAGTAGCCAATGTGGCCACCTTTTTCTAGTAGGAAGTTATTGAGACGCAATCGGAGGTTAAGAAATCCAAGTGCTTGACCTTTCCCGGAAAAAGCTACTAACTGAATTGCAGGAACCCATCCTTCAGACAGATTAATCCCCATTTCCTGATTCTGATTACTTTCTAACCAATCTTCATAGGAAAAATTCTTTGGATCCCAGAAGCCTCCATCATGGGCTGATTGGCTCTTTTCAAATTCCTCCATCATGTCTATAACAGCTGTCTTATCTGCTAATCTTGGTCTGCGTAGTTCCATCCTTACCTCCCACTAAGAGAAAAGCGAGAGCTAACTCTCACTTTTATTTTTTCTTATTCTTGTTTAAAAGTTGTTCTCTGAGGTTGAGCAAGCGTTCTTTTTTACCAGCTCCACCTTTAGAGTGTTTCTCGTGATAACGGGTCACTTGTGCACGCCCCTTATCGTCTAATTGATATTTTCCCATTTCATTTCTTTCTAATTTGTTACTTGATGTCCAGCTATTTTAATCGTTGAGCCATTCATATGTTTGACACGCGCAGCGATTTCCTTATGACGGCCGTTGACCATCGGTCTCGCTTGAGGATTTCCAAGATAGCCACAGGTCCGTTTAACAACGTCTACTGTTTTTGGATCACTATTGCCACAGTTAGGACACGCAAATCCTCTCTCAGTTGGATCAAAGTCTCCTTCGAAATCACACTTGTAGCAACGATCAATCGGAGTATTGGTTCCTAGATAACCTACACGGTCATAAGCATAGTCCCAAACAGCTTCCAAGGCCTTTGGATTTTGTTGAAGAACTGGGTACTCACAGTAGTGGATAAAGCCACCTGACGCACCCGCTTCTGGATAAACCTTCTCAAAGTCTAACTTTTCAAACGGTGTTGGATTTTTACGCACATCATAATGGAAGGAATTTGTGTAGTATTCTTTATCAGTAATGTCTGGAATAGAACCGAATTTCTCTGTATCCAGGCGACAGAAGCGGTCTGTCAAACTTTCAGATGGCGTTGAATAGATAGAGAAGTGATAGCCATATTGGTCTGACCACTCTTCTACTCGATGTTTCATGTCTCGAATGATATCAAGGGTGAATTCTTTAGCTTCTGGATTGGTTTCCCAATTGTTACCAAAGAATACTGTCGCTACTTCATAAAGTCCAATATAGCCAAGCGAAACAGTAGCACGGCGATTCTTAAAGAGCTCGTCAACACTTTCTTCCTTACCAAGACGACGGCCAAAAGCTCCGTATTGATAAAGAATTGGGGCATTAGCTGGAGTTGCTTCCTTGGTTCTTTCCACACGGTAAACTAAGGCATCTTCCGCGATATTCATGCGCTCATTGAAGATTTCCCAGAACTTATTCATGTCGCCTTCAGATTCAAGGGCAATACGAGGAAGATTGACCGTTACCACACCTAGATTCATACGACCTGAATTAACTTCAACTCCATTTTCATCCTTCCATCCTTGAAGGAATGAACGACATCCCATCGGAACCTTGAAAGAACCTGTCAACTCAATAATCTTATCATAAGATAAAACATCTGGATACATGCGCTTAGTTGCACACTCAAGAGCCAACTGCTTGATATCGTAGTTAGGCGAACCTTCCTCTAAGTTAAGACCTCTTTTAAGAGTAAAGATGAGTTTAGGGAAGATAGCTGTACGGTGTTCTGAACCAAGCCCCTTGATACGAATGTTTAAAATTGCCTTTTGAATTTCTCGTTCAAAACGATTGGTTCCTAGACCGAAACCAAGGGAAGTAAAGGGTGTTTGCCCATTTGATGTAAAGAGGGTATTAATCTCATACTCTAGAGATTGCATGGCATCATAGATGTCTTTTTGGGTTTTCTTCCAGGCATATTCTTCGCGCTTGTCAGGCAGTACCCATTCCTCTGCATCTTTGAGGTGTTTTTGGTAATTTTTTTCTGCATAAGGAGCCAAGACTTCATCAATACGGTCAGCTGAACAGCCTCCATACTGGCTAGAAGCAACGTTGGCAATGATTTGGGAAATCTGAGCTGTCGCAGTCTGGATAGACTTGGGACTCTCTACCTCCGCATTTCCAATCTTAAAACCATTTTCCAACATGCCTTTAAAATCAATCAAACAGCAGTTTGTCATAGGGGTATAGGGACTATAGTCCAAGTCATGATAGTGGATATCCCCCTTTTGGTGGGCATTGGCTACGTGCTTGGGAAGCATTTGCAGCCCGATTGACTTCCCAACAATCCCTGCTGTCAAATCACGCTGGGTATTAAAGACATCGCTGTCTTTATTGGCATTTTCATTGACAACTGCTTGATCTTTATTGAGCAGCTTATGGATACTAAAGTTAATATCTGTCGCTTTTGAGCGCTCAAAATCTCTCTGTGTACGATAAGTAATATACTCCTCAGCCAATGCATATTCTTTGGCTTCAAGGAGTTCGTGTTCTACGATATTTTGGATTTCATAAATCTTAACTCCCTGTGGAAATCGACTATGAATTTCTGTGACAATTCGCTCGGTCAGAGCATTTAGGCGCTTTTCAACCAAGGGTGTCACATCCATAACCTTGTCAGCCGCCTTGTGGAGAGCCTTGTCAATCTTGTCCACATCAAATACAACACGTCTCCCATCTCGTTTTTCAACAAAGAGGGTTGGTAGGGTTGTAATTTTTTCTTCTAGTGCAATCATATGCATGCTCTTTTCTAAAATAGGATATCTAAAAAGTATTATACCACTCTAAAAAGAAAAATCAATATCTTGTGTTAAAAATCAGAGAATTTTTAAAA
This sequence comes from uncultured Streptococcus sp., assembly GCF_915066115.1. GTDB lineage: Bacteria > Bacillota > Bacilli > Lactobacillales > Streptococcaceae > Streptococcus. Next base: position 17,662 of record NZ_CAJZDT010000005.1, read on the forward strand.
ATACACAAGATATTGATTTAGTTATTTAATTTTATAGACTTTGAATTCTGAGTAATCAGTCTTTACTGGTTGGTAATTTTCTTTCAAAATTGTTTCCACTTCAGACCATACTGCTACCTTATCATTCACCACAATCACCTTGGGTTGTTTTTCTTTCAAGTCATGAATCAAGGTAGTTTTATTTTCTTCTGTATTCGTGTAAAGAAGAGGTGATGGGAACATGGATCCAGCCAAACGCTGACTTTCCTTATACATCTGAACATGTAAATCCCAGATATAGATTTGGTCTCCCTCACTTGTCTCTTGTTTGACTCTATCTACTACTTGATGTTGTTCTCCATACGAAGCTGGATGCAAGACAAAACGAGCTACAAATGGAATTGCAATCAGGTAAACCACAACGAGGATTGGTAAGTAGAGATTCCCCTTCATAAATTTTTTCCATAAAGTAGGAACTTCTTCCCTTCTTCGACGACGAGCTCCTCTAGCTGAATGTTTCCCACGAATACTGGTCATCAAAAGAAGGAGTAAAAATGGAAGGATGAGAATCAAATGTGAACCGTGAAGAGGTTCTTGAGAAAAAATAATCAAGACTAGTGCAAATAAGAAAACAAAACTAGCTGGTACTGAAATAACATATAATCTCGATGCCTTTGATTGGAATAAGCCCAGAAAAACAAGAACGAGAGCACCTAAGCCAAAGGTCAACAAACCATAGAATAAAAGATGATCTATTAGTTGAGGATTGGTAAAAATCTGAAGGGAATCAATCGGATATAAAAGACTTCCTATAGCTTCTCCAAAACCACCTGAAGCAAGAACATAGTATCCTACTGGGTAAAAGATGAAAGAAAAGCCAAGTGCTGCTGCAAAAAACTGATAAACCCCATGAGCAAGGCGACCATGTCCAACATTAAAGACAAATAAACCAATTGTTACTACTGCAGTAAAAAGAAGACTTGTAAGAGGCTCTATGAAAAATGATAGGGCCAAGAAAATCCCCAGACGTAGAAATCCCTTGTCATGATTAGGATTTGATAGATAGCGTGCTACTAAAGAAAAGCCTGCAAATAAGAACGGTAGAGCTAAGATAGTAGCGTAGCCTCCGCCAAAACCAAGACCGGATACCAAAATATAAAATATGGTTAGGAGTTGTTTGGCTTGCTCCCTCTGTCCCGTCAGATAGTCAGTTGAAGAAAAGAGGAAATAACCTCCTCCTAAGAGGGCTAACCATTCCACCAAGGCAAAAAGAATGCCTCCCTGAGTGATGTAAAGTAGTAAGTAATAAAGAAGACCTTGACCAGCATAATAGCTACTGTAGAGCTGTCCTCCCTGATGTAAAGCCCACCCTATATACAAATCCTGAGCCTGAGAAGGACTTACCATATCTAAAAGTAAAGGTATCACCACAGAAAAAACCGTTGCAATCGTACTTCCAATGATGAGTCTAAAAAACGGAAAAGCTACCTGTTCTTCTTTTTCTACATGAGATTCAAGCTTCCTATCCAGTCTATTTTCAATTTCATTCCTCTGTATCGTTTCGGATACTTCTTCGATTCTGCCATATACAGCCATATCGTTTCTCCTATTCAATTTATCTGTCTTAGTATATCAAAAAGACCTAGAATTGTCAGCTTGCGATGGCTGTTTGAGCGATTTTTTACATAGTTTCACAAAGGTTTCAATTTCCCGAAATCGGTGTAAATGTGTCTGTTTAAATGTCGTGATATAGTTTAATTCTTTCTGAGTCAGCATCTTTCCTCCTACATCTTCTTATTCGTAAAAGGCAAGAAAAATAGGACTGGTTTGTGTCCTCAGTCCTAGATTTCTTATAAGATAGGGGCGAATAACTGGGCAATTTCCTTAATCAATTTCTGATACCAGCTATTTTTAATCGTATGAGGGAAAATTTCTTGCGATACCGAAAAAATCTCTTGAAAATCTTTTTGAATCTCAGCGATTGATTCTGTTTTATATAGCAAGACTGCATTTTCATAGTGGTGAAGCAAACTTCTATAATCTAAGTTAATAGTCCCAACTGCAGCAAAGTCCTTATCCACCAGGATTTGTTTACTGTGGATAAAACCTGGGCTATACTCAAAAATCCTTACTCCCGCTGACAACAAATCCGGATAGGCCCCTCTCGTGATGAGTTGGATTAATTTTTTATCCGGAATGAAAGGTGTTACAATGCGGACATCAACACCCCTCATGGCCGCGTTTTTAATACTCTCAGTTAAATCATAGTCAATAATCAAATAGGGTGTTGTGATATAGACTGAGTCAGTAGCCTGATTAATCAAACTTTGATAGACTTTTTTCCCTACCTGAGTACTGAAGATGGGCTTGGGACCACTACCATAGGGAATACAGAGCCCTTGGCTAGAACGAGGCTGGTTTTCCAAGTGATACTGGTCAAAATCACTGATTTCCCCACGATTGATGTACCAAGTCATCAAAAAGAGACGGGTTAGAGCCTTGACACCAGGGCCATCTATGCGAATCCCACTGTCCTTCCAGTAGCCAAAGCGTTCTACATGATTGATGTACTCATCGGCTAAGTTAATGCCTCCTGTATAGGCTACCTGACCATCTATGACAAGGATTTTACGATGGTCCCGATTGTTGTAAGCCACCGTCAAACGAGGAATCACCTTGTTAAATTTATGGGCTTCAATTCCTCGACTACGAAGCTGAATGGTATAATCTCCAGGTAAAGTCGCCATACAGCCGATATCGTCATAGAGCATCTTGATCTCTACACCCTGAGCTGCCTTTTGCTCTAGTATATCTAGTATGCTATTCCACATCAGACCTTCTTCGACAATATAGTACTCTAGAAAGATAAACTTTTCAGCTTTCTTGAGGTCTTCCAACATGTGTTGCCACATGCTTTCACCCGAAGAAAAGAATTGTGAATCTGTTCGATCATAGACATCGGCATTGCTATCCATACTTAACAAAGATTTGATAACTCCATAAGCCGCCTTATCCTCTTCCTTCAATTTCTGGCGGAGAGCTTTACTGTTATCCTCCCGAAAATGCATGGAACCAAGTTTGTCCAACTGCTTGATTTCTTTTTTGGACAATCGCCTTTCACCAAACATCAGATAGAGCAAAGGACCAATAACGGGAACAAAAGTTACCACTAACCACATCACTTTGCTTTCGGGCGCCATGGAACGATTGACAATCGCTACGATAGTCGCCATACTCATAAAAATTAAGAGAATGACCCATAGAATAGGAGCCATCCGCCCTAAATAAAGAAAGAGACCAAAAACAAGACAAAGTTCAAGCAGCATAATCGAAAGACTAAAACCATACTTGGACATCAATAATTGAAATTTCCTATATTTCATACATTCCCTTTCTTTTAACCTTCCCCCTAACCACCTAGTTAATAGATGTTCCCACTAGTATACATCAGTTCATAGCTAGATGGCAACAATTTACTCTTGCTAAAGTTTCAACCATTATGCTCTCATATGCGTATTACAGTTTGAGGGCCAACATATTGACCGTCATACCGGCTGCAGTTCCCATAAGATAGATGACATCTCCCTCCTTAACAAGCCCTTGTTCTAATGAATAAGCCAAGCCAAACGGTACAGATACTGACACCATATTTCCATAATCAGTGACAAGATTGAGATATTGTTCCTCCGCAACACCTAGTTTTTCCATAACTAAAGGAAGGGCACGACTTGCTTGATGGGGAATAATATAGTCCACATCTGACAATGCTAGCTGCGTTTTTTCTTGAAACTCTTCAAACATGACTGGAATTTTACGAGCAGATAAGAGGAGAATTTTCTTACCTTTCATATCAAACATATAGTTGGTCTTAGTCGCTTCAGAGTACTCTTTTGGTTGAAAAGAAGTCAGACCTCCACGAATCTCCGTATCGTGTGCTCCTTCTGACCAAGTACGTTGGAGACTAGCAATGACCCCTTTTTCCTGATGGCTTTTTTGGAAAATAAAGGCTGCCGCCCCATCACTAAAGAGTTCAAAACTTTCTTTTTGCTTAGGATTGAGCCCTAAACTACCAACCTCACTAGACACAATTAGGACACGATTGTATTCGCCTGCCTCGATCAAGTGGGACATAGTCGATAGAGCAGAAATAAAGCTAGTACAGGTCGTATTGATATCCATAGCTGGGATTGAGAGTCCTTTTGCCACGCGCTCATGAATCAAGGCAGCCGTACAAGGAATAGGCTGAACACCAACTGCACTAGCTGATACAAGGCAATCGATATCTTTAATATCTAAGTTTGCATATTCGAGTGCTCTCTGAATTGCTACCTCTGCTAAATCTAACTGCGTTTCTTCATTTTCAACTACACGATAACGCGTCTGGTCTTTGAATTGGACGGTATGCTTTGGAAGGCAAACACCATATCCTGCAATTTCTATATGTCTTTTTACTTCTGTCATTGTCTTTTATCCTTTCATAAACGTTGGATTCGTTTGAGTTTATGGCTAGTATCCCAGTGATAATCTGAAAATTGAATTTCGGGAACTATAAACTGCTTTTGCTGGGCCAGGAGTTGAAACTGTACTAAAATAGCTGTCTCCATGCTCTCATCTCGTTGGTTTAGACAAACTTCCACTAACTTCTCAGAATATTGTTTGACTTGGTAATCTCCTATATTCTCCACAAAGAGGATGCAACGTCTGATAAAGTCTGGATAGATGGTCACCTGTCCCCCATCCAGTCCATCGAAATAGAAGATGTCGTCAGAGCGTCCTTCGACCTTGTCAATTCGTGTATAGCAGGAGCCACACGGACAAGTCTTCGGATTTTCAACCAAGATATCATTAAGCTGGTAGCGATAAACAGGCTGACTACTTCGTTTAAAGTCCGTAATCACTGGATAAAAACGGCGGTCATCCAGATACTGCTTTTCCACAAGTATAATGTCTTCGTTGAGATGCAGATTGCCAGCTGAGCAAGTGCAAGCTAGGAAACCTTCGGTTGCCTGATAAACTTGGTCAATAATGGATAGAGAAAAGGCTTCTGCAATGAATTCCCTATCATTATCTTCCAAGATTTCTGCCACCGAAACGATTTTTTGTGGATAAATAGCTAACTCTCCAGCCTTGAGACGCTTACTCAATTCAATCAACATAGAGGCTGGTGCCACAACAATCGTCGGCTGGTAGGTATTCAGCCGCTCGATATGGACATCTGTAGGTTTAAAAATATCAAAATACTCCAAACGAATAAGTGCCGTATTGATGGTCTGATAGAGTTCATTATCAGCTCTCAGGAAAAAGGCGATTCGGTGTCCAAAAAGCTGGCCCTTGGGTAACATCTTAGCTAAGATAGCTGCTGCCCACATACTTCGCTCTTTCTCCGTTGTGATAAAAAGCCCCCGATGTCCAGATGTCCCTGAAGACAGTCCGACTGCCACATCGCCTTTGAGTTCAGTGAAATCACGAGTCTTTTCACTTTCAATAGCCAAGGCCAAGGCTTCATCCCGATCTACTCCTTGGGTGTTGAGCTCGTTGAAACGCTCCATCATAAAAGCCTTGTCCATATGGTCAAAGTCGCTAGGAACCCCATTTTTAAAGTAGGGCGACTCTCGCTTTAAAAAGTTCATATAATTAGCTAATTGCTTTTTCTGATAGTTCTCTACAGCTTCTCGAGATTTGAAGTTGTGAAGCCAGCGAGTTTGGACAAAGGTTTTAAGAAAGGTTCCTTTTTTCATATATGATACGTTCTATCCTTTCTACAGGGTCATGGCTAACAACTACTTCAATACCATCTCTCAAGACTTCCTCCAAAAACTCTGTCCCCTTGATATAGTCTGCCTTATTGTCCTGAACCAAGGAAGGAATCGGGAGCATCTGCTTGGTGTAAGGCAAAAGGTCAATTCCCCAACAGAGATCTGCTGCGATGAGGAGATTAAAGTCTGGAAGGTACAGACAAGCTTGCCCCCTTGCATGCCCATCAACAGAAGCTACTAGGATACTTCCATCTCCAAAAAGGTCACTAGTCGGACGATAGGGAAAGGTTGAATCTTGCTGGTCAGCTCTAATAATGGTTAGATTTTTTTCAAATGAAGCTGGCAAAAATTCCTTGAAAATCAAGTCTTTCAGTGTCGGTTTCTTGTAAACATCATACACTTCCTGAGTCAAGATAAAAGTTGCATGAGGGAAGAAGCTAGCCCCTCCCAAATGATCTGGATGCAGGTGAGATAGGATGATATAATTAATTTCTTCTGGTTTAATTCCCTTAGCTTTCAGCAAATATGAAATCTGGTCCTTCTCTGTCATTTGAACAGGTGTTCCCAAACGATAGAAACCATAACGAATCTGAGTCTTAATATCGTAATGGTAGCCCGTATCATAGAGGAGGTATCCCTTCTCCCTATGTTTGATAAGAAAAACCCCGGCTGGAAAGGTCATCTTTTTATTCTTGATTCCCTTAAATAGCAAACCTGTATAACTCGTGCAATATCCTGCTGGGAAATAATCAATGCTTTCTATAATCTTTGACATACTGTTCAATCCCTTCCGAAATACTGATTTGAGGGCGATAGCCCAAGTCTCGCTCCGCCTTGCTGATGTCCAGCGTCTGGCTATACCTCAGCAAGTAATAGGTGTAGCGTGTCAGAGCCGGTTCTCCTTTGAGATGCAAGTTCTTGTAAATAAACTCTAAACTACTGGCAATAGCTGAAAGAAGAGGAGCTGGCACTTTTCGGTATGTTATCGGATAGCCTAGCCCTCTCAAGGTTTCTTCTATCAGACTCCTAAATTCCCTTGGTTCTCCATTGGTGATGTTATAGACTTCGCCACTAGCTTGAGGGGCCTCTAGTGCCAAACGAATGGCCAGAGCGACATTTTCCACACAGGTCATATCCATGAGCTGACGACCGTCCCCTATCAAGGGAATGCCAATCTTCTGACTGAGTTTGAGAACTCGGGGTAAAATACTGGTATCTCCAATCCCAAAAAGCCCACGGGGGCGTAAGATGATGCTAGGTACATCCGGATAGTCTTTAAAGAGTTGCTCCGAAGCCAGCTTACTACGGATATAGTTGTTAAGCTTGTTTTCTTGCGGAGCATCGCTTTCTTTGATGGCGAACTGGTCTTTAGAAGCAGCATAGATGCTAGGTGAGGATACGTAAACCAAGCGTTGGATACCGACTTCACGACAGGCTTCTAGAACATACTTGGTCCCAAAGACATTTGTCTGGTAGAAATCTTCCCAAGGTCCCCAGACAGTAGAAAGAGCACCCGCATGCACAACCATGTCCATCCCCTGACAAGCCCGAGCCAAGTCCTCTTGCTTGGTAAAATCTCCCTGAAAAAAAGTTACTAGGGAGTTCTCCAAAGACTGACCCACCTTGCGATTGCGTCCAAAAGCGCGTACCTGATAGCCATGCTGACTGAGCTCTTCAACAACATACTTGCCTATAAAGCCCGTAGCACCTGTTACCAATACTTTCTTCATTTTTTACTTCTCCTTGTCCCCCAAGAGCCGATGTATTTCGCTCTTCAGAATCTCTGTTGGCTGATAGATTTGAGCTGCACGACTGAGTTTGTTCAATTCTGACCAGCCATCTCTAGCCAATAGCTCATCAAAAGCGCGTCCAATCGCTTCTCTATCCTCTCGTTTAGCAGTCAGGGCAATCCCTGCCTCTAGCCCACGAACTGCATAGTCATACTGATCATAGTCATGAGGGAGAATCAAGGCAGGCTTACCATAGATGATACACTGGTAAAAAATACCCGCACCACCATGATGAATCACATAATCCATCTGAGGAATGTACTCCTTATAGGGAAGATAGGATACCACAGAAACATTGTCCATGAACTCTTCACATTGGAAGTCTTGTCCGCCAAACCCCAGAGTCACAAAGAAGTGGCAATCTGGATGTGCTTCTGCCAATTGTTGTGTCTGATAGAGGAGGTTGTCTTTGGCCCATGCTAGCTGAGTCCCACAAGATACGAGGACTTTCTTATGATTTGCATAAGGAGCCAAATCAAGAGGATAATTTTCTGCCCTCTCAATCGAAGACCCAAAAGGTCCCACCCAAAGGTAGTGATCTGGAAAACCACTTTTCAGCTCCAACTCTTTCATCCCAATTCCCAAGATGGAATAGGGTGAATAAATGGTTTCCTGATTTTTTTGATTGTAGAGCTTAAAATCGTAACGTTTCAAGCGTTCTCTCAATAAAAAGGTTACGATTCGTTTTCCTAAACGAGTCCCTTTTCTTCCTAGCCATTGCTGGGCAGACTGAAAAGGATTCTTTGGACTGCCCATTCCTCCAAAGAAACAAGGCGGTCCATCTGTCGTTTCAATGGCAAACTGTGTCGCCATGGTTGTTATCCAAGGAATTCCCAACTGTTCCGCCACTAGTCCTCCAGAGAGGGTTATAAAATCCGCAATAACAATATCTGGTCGATTTTTCTGCCATTCTTGCATTAGTTGGTCTGACACTAGATTGATCAAATCCAGACTAGCTGACAACTGCCGATAAGCAGAAATAAGATTTAGCTGCCCTTCATTGTTGGCTACACGCTCAAACTCATCTACAAAATTTTCTAAAATGGGAAGTACCTGGAATCCCATCTCCTCTGCGACAGCTTTTCGTTGCGGTCCTGTGAATAATCGAATATCATACAAAGGATCCTTCAACAAAGGTGCGAGTAAATTCAGGGCTGGGAAGAGATGTCCACTTAAAGGGAGTACTACCACGTCGATTTTGATTCTCTTCATAAATCTAGCATAACAAATTTTTTTAAAAAGAACTACTCAAAAAGAGTACCACTCCTAAAAGTGGAACTTATATTTAAGGAAAAGGAATGAATCTTGTATAAGACCCATTCCTTTATGTGTATAATCTATCTAACTTTTATCGAGTAATACATCAAATATCTTTCATCTTATCGGAATTTTTGATAAATAAGCTTTACTTAGATAAAACAATGCGATCAGACGCTTCTCTATCCATATCGTCAATAATCATCTGATTTCCATTAATTGCATAAATCTTGGCATCATCCCCAATAATCATGCGTTGATTAGCGGCATCGAAGCTAACCTGCTTGATTTCTTGATCTCCGTCAGTTTCTACCTGTGTCCATGTACCAGTTGTACCAGTCACTACCAAAGTGATGCGATCTCCTTCGTCCTGACCAGTATAAGTTCCATCAATATTAGTTGGTTGGGCTGTAACTGTATTTTGTGAAGAACTTGTTGTTGCCTGGTTTGAATTTTCTGCCGAAGATGAAGCAGCAGGTTGTGATTGCTGAGTTTGTTGTGTTTGCGATTGAGCTACTGGTTGTTGAACTTGTTGAGCTCTTTGTGAACAAGCTACTAAAAGACTAAGACTTGCTAGAGAAGCAAGAGAAAGTGTGAATGTTTTTAATTTCATGACGAATTTCCTTTCTGCTACCAATTTACAGAAGTATTCCTTCTAACTAGTAGTTTCCCTAGTATAACAAGTTCAAAAAAGGAGGTCAATTTATCTGCTCATGGTCCAGTAGGTATCCCCGTACTTCTGAGATAAAATAGAGAGAACCTGTAACGAACAGCAAATCCTGAGCATCTGCTCTTGCTTCAAAATTGCTAATAAATTCTCGGTAAGAAGGAACTATATCGTAACCTGTTACATCTGTGTCATCCAAAGAACCTTGATAGTCAAAGCCGGTCACCTTGAGTTCCACCTGAGGCAATTTTTTAGTCAGATAAGCCAACATCCCTTGATAATCCTTCCGTTTCAAGGCTCCAAATAGGATTTGAGGACGATATCCTTCCTGCTCTTTTTCTTTGATAAATTCAACCAAGCGAGTCAAGGCAGGGAGGTTATGAGCACCGTCCAAGTAAATTTGAGGACGAATACGCTCCAAGCGACCAGCCCAATGGGTCTTCTCCAAAGCCTGTCTTACAACCTGTTCATCAACAACTTCCTTGCCTCCCCTCATAAAAAGAAGAAACGTTTGTAGCGCCAAGGCCGCATTTTCTTGCTGATAAGCTCCTTCTAAACCTATTTTCAGCTGCGAAAGGTTAGCCAAAGAGCTTGAAAAATTCCCATTCAGCATTGAAAAATCCTGACCTGCCTGATAAAGGTCAACAGCTAAAGAGTCAGCTTTTTTCTGACAGACAAGCCTAGCTTCTGGAGCCAGCTTGGCAGTCACTGCCTTTTTACCAACCTTAAAAATACCAGCTTTCTGCTCTGCAATTGCTGCTATACTGTCACCCAGAGTCTCCTGATGGTCAAGTCCGATGGAGGTGATGACAGCAATCTCTCCAATTACCACATTAGTCGTGTCAAGTAAGCCGCCAATCCCCACTTCTAATAAAAGCAAATCCACCTCTTGCTCTCTAAAATAAAGAAAAGCAATCAAGGTCAGCAATTCAAAAAAGGACAACTGGTCATGGGTTTGCAGAAGCGTTTTCTCCATCTCCTTGACCTGATTAGCCAAACGGATGAAGTCTGCATCAGCTATTGGTTGCCCGTTAATGCAGATTCGATCATTGATAGAGACGATATGAGGGGAGGTAAAAGTCGCAACTCTTTTGCCATGCCCCATAAATAACTCCCTCATGAAAGCAATGGTAGAACCTTTTCCATTAGTTCCTGTCACGTGGATAATAGGATAAGACTTCTCGGGATTCCCCAACAAATCCACCGCTTGTTGCATTCGGCCCAAGCCTGATCGAAAATTCAAACCAATCCGACTATGGAGCCATTCTTCTACTTCAAACATATACATCTCCTTAATTACAGGTTCAATCAACTGCCTCAATAAAGTCTCATAACTAACAAAAACGAGGCCAGGATTTTCGTCCCGACCTCTCACCTGGTTAGCTAATAACTAGCTACTATGAATATTAACTTGGGCTAAAAACGCCCCCGGACTTACCAGCTCTTTTTTATTTCAAAGATCTGGGCTAAAAACATCCACTGGATGTTTTTACTCCTCCATAAAGCTGTTGAAGACTTCTTCAATCATGTTCCATTCGTCTTCTGAGTCTTCTGGGATTGGTTGCAATTCGCCTTCTGTTCCGTCTTCATTTTCGATGAATGAGTAAGCTTGGATTTCAACTTGTCCGTCTTCGTCTTCTTCTGCGTTAACTGGTACTAGAAGAACATAGTTTTTACCAAATTCTTCTTTTCCGTCAATCGTCAAAAGGATTTCAAACAAGGTTTCATTTCCTTGCTCATCTACTAGTGTAATTAATTCACGTTCTTCGTGGTCGTGGTTATGATCGTGTGACATAGCCTCTCCTTTGTATTAAAATTTTCTATCTAAATAATTTTGTAAAATCAGCTGAGCTGCTAACTTATCAATGACTTTCTTGCGCTTGTTACGGCTAATATCTGCTTGCTCAATCAACATGCGCTCTGCGGCAACTGTTGTCAAGCGTTCATCTTGATAGTCTACTGGTAAATCAAAAAGCTCTTCTAACTTTGCTCCGTAGGCTTGACTAGCTTCCACGCGCGGTCCGCTTGTATTGTTCATGTTTTTAGGCAAGCCCACTACAAATCGTTCCACCTTGTAAGTATCAACCAACTCTTTAACGCGATCAAAACCAAATTGGCCTTGTTCCTCATTGATTTGGATGATTTCAAGCCCTTGAGCTGTAAAACCGAGCGGATCGCTAATAGCCACCCCTACCGTTTTTGAACCGACGTCCAATCCCATAATTCTCATAGATTATAGATCGACTCCTTGTCCTTTTAGGTAGTAGCGAACCAATTCCTCAACGATTTCATCACGCTCATACTTACGGATTTGATTTCGTGCATTATTATAACGAGGAACGTAGGCAGGGTCTCCACTCAATACGTAACCTACGATTTGGTTAATTGGGTTGTAGCCCTTATCATTCAACGAAGCATAAACATCAGTCAGAGTTTCGCTAATTTCTTTTTTATTGGAATCGTCCAATTTAAAACGTACTGTTTCTTCAGTAAATCCCATTCTAACACCCTCTTTCCTTAGAATAGTACCATTATAGCATAATTCCTTACGTTCTACAATTCAGGCAGTCTATTTATTTGGATTTTCTACTGTTCTGTCGCACCATTTGCCAATCTGTCTGCTACATATTGACTCGGTTCATTTTTCAAAAGATTTTCCAAGCCAATATTCTTTAGATATTCAACCTGTGAAGCTTTTTTGATATCTAAAACCTGAAAATCATAAGTAGTTGTTGTTTGAATTTCTGTTTCACTTAGTATCTTCGTCTCAAGTGTAAAACCTGGCAACTTTCGTGCTTCCTGAATCGAGGTATCTTTACCTTCAGCCTCCATGAGGGCTTTTTGAGTAGCCTCTACACCATGCTCAGTTACAAAAGTCTTCAATTCATCGGTAATTGGTCTTTTTTGAACAATAGTCAAACTTAAAAATTGTTTTCCTTTATATGTGACCGTTTGAATTTGCTGACTACCGTCTGTTGACTTCGGTAGCATAAATGTTTTTGTAACTACTGTATTCTTCTCAGCATTCTCTAGGACAGGTAGGGTTGACTGTAATGTTTCAGATTCACTACTAGAGGATGCAGTTGTCGCTTTTTTTTGCCCACATCCAGCAAGCAGGAAAAGTAGTGCAAAACTTGTAATTAGTATTTTTTTCATAATTCCTCACATCATTTTTGAATTAAAAGAGCAAACAAGGCTAGGAAGCACTCCCAGCCTTGATGTTTATAGAGCTGCACGCAAACGTGCTTCTGCATTTTCTACATTACGGACAGAGCGTGGTAGGAAGGCACGAATATCGTCTTCCTTATAGCCAACTTGCAGGCGTTTTTCATCTACAAGGATTGGGCTCTTTAAAATTCTCGGTGTTTCCATAATCAGATTGAGGACTTCATTGACACTCAAATCTTCAATATCCACTCCAAGGGCTTTGGCATAGCGATTTTTAGATGAAACGATGCTGGCTATTCCGTTATCTGTTTTGGTTAGAATATCCAGTAATTCTTCTCTCGTAATTCCTTCTTTACCAAGGTTTTGTTCTTTATAACTTAACTGGTGGGCATTGAGCCAGGTTTTTGCTTTTTTACAGCTAGTACAACTTGAGACTGTATAAATTTTAATCATGTACCTACCCCTTTCGCTACATGTTACTATCAGTTTAGTCTATTATACCATAAAAAACATCCGACTTGCGACCTATTTTTAAATTTTTTTGACTTTTTTAGTCATTTTCGTACTTTTTTCTTGACAAAATGAAATTTACAGCCATTCTTTATATTTCTTGATATAGATTTTTTTCACAATTGTCACGCTAATCATATACAAAATAATGATGAAAAGTAAAAAGATGAAATAAATCGGTTTTAAAGGAGTGAGATGAAGTAGGCTTGCGAGAGGACTGTAGGGAAGGAAGGTCACAAAGGCTGCAGCCAATAAGGTTGTCACAAGAACTAGCCAAGCTGGACGACTTTGTAAAAAGGGAATTTTAGCTGAACGCAACATATGGATAACCATAGTTTGTGACCACATAGACTCGATAAACCAACCTGTCTGGAACAAGACAATAAATCCTACGGCAGACTCTGCCCCATGAACATAAGCTTGACCTGTTGTCATGGGTACAATGATAAAATAAAGCAAAATAAAGGTCAAAATATCAAAGGCAGAAGAGATAGGTCCCATCCAAATCATGAAACGTGTGATGGACCTAGCTTCCCAGGTATGCGGATTTCTCAAAAAATCTTTGTCCACCTTGTCAAAAGGCAAGGCGATACAAGATAAATCATAGACTAGATTTAGGATAATCAAATGGACTGGCGCCATTGGTAAAAATGGTAAAAATATTCCAGAGACTAATAGGGATAAGATATTTCCAAAATTAGAACTCACTGTCATTTTGATATATTTGGTCATATTGGCATAGACCTTACGCCCTTCAACAAGTCCTTTTTCAAGCACCATGAGATCCTTATCAAGTAGGATAACATCCGCTGTTTCTTTGGCAATATCTACTGCTGTATCAACAGAAATCCCCACATCTGCAACTTTCATAGAAGGAGCATCATTGAT
>NZ_CAJZDT010000006.1:0-31305 GCF_915066115.1 uncultured Streptococcus sp.
ATTAAGTAATTAAAAATTTTATCTTTCTTACTCTATAGCATTAGATAATATTCATTTCTGAATCTTCAGGAACTAATTCCAAATACATTCTCTGCTTCATAATACAATCTATAATCTGCAAATCAATATCTTGAATTCTGCTTTTTCCCAAAAATTCCATAGCATTTTTATCATACTTCCAGTTATAAACTTTAGTATCATATCCCCTATTTCTTACTTCTATAAGAAAATACAATAAATCACTGTACGGAACTTGATGTTCGGCTATTATCCGGTTTTTATAATCGACACTATTCTCACTTCCTTTTTCTATAATGTCTACTCTAACTTTTGAATCCTCTTTAATTGCTGAGTAATCCTTTAGAATACTATTCCTTATTCTAAGCAAACACTTAACCTCTATCCCGTAAGAAAACAAGGTGCTATTCTCAAGCCTACTTTTAATATTTGGAACAATAATAGTGGCTACATCTTCATTAAGCCAGTCCGAAACTCTATTATTAAGTTCATGAAATTTGATTGGCTTTTTATCTGATTCCATTGGGACTGTCACCAAAAAGTTGATAATTTTTTCAGTAAATGAACGCAATAGCTCTTCTTTTCCAAAGGCCCATAAAAATCTAAATAATTCATTTCTTCTTAAAGATATTCTCATTAATTGCTTTTTATATCGCTTCTTCTCTATTTTAATACTCTCAAAATGATATGTACTAAAATGGCATTCACCATTAGAATCGTAATCATAATAAAACATCATTGGAAAAGTTTTCTCGCAAAAATTTTCTCTATTCACACAAAATTCTCCGGATAAAGAAAATAATTCAAGCATACTTTGCTGAAGTCTTTTGTCACATCTTTCATATGGACAAAGTTCAAATTGTGGATTTTTCTCCTCAATTATGTCTAAATCGTGTACTAAAGCTATATTACACGCATCATAAAAAAGTGATTCCACAAGGTTAACCAACTTTACTTTGCCTCCAAAGAACAAATCCATTTTTGAACATCTTAGATTTTCTTCACACGATTGAACGAATCCTTCAGTAATTAAACTTGAGGCTACTTCTTTCCCTTTATGCTTCCTATGTTCAACAATTCTATCGTTTTGTTCAATTCTTTTTAAGTCACCATTATTGCCTGGGAAGGTACTTCTCTTATATATTGAACGTTCTAAATAATAAGAAAAATTTTCTGATACTTCTTTTGCTAATATTCCCTCAATATTTAATTTCAATTTATTACTATTTCCTTTCAAAAATTGATATATTTTTTATTTATGTTCTCTATTCTATTTTAAATCACAGAGTATGAAATGTAAAACTATGATAGGCAAAATGGAACATAGGTCTTTTAAACAAGATAAAATAGGAGTTTTTCATATCGTTAGATTTCTGACTCTGCATTCTAGTTAATTATCATCACACAAAAAAGCATTTCGTAAATTATTACGAAATGCTAAGATGATATTGTGTCTAGTTTTACTCCCTAACTAATGTATTTCTAGTAGGAAGCTGAGTAATAAAGTTAGTCAATTTATTAAAATAGGCTTTAGTTTTGAATCGCATTATGTTTTTCTACAATCTGTTTAGTAGATTTAATTCGTTCATTCGCATATTTAACAACTTCTTTGATAACTAGTTTTGATATAGCTCTTGCAAAGTTTTCCATGAAATCAAATGCTATTTCATCATTTATAACTGGCAAAGCAATATTCTTATTTTTAACAACATTCCAGCCGCCAAGTTTCATCTTATAAGAATAAATTCGTAGATCAGTTATTTTGTTGATAGCTCTGACTATGAAGAGGTACTGGTAATTGGATAGTTCCTGCTCTTCATCAGTCCATTTAATCGCATAAGCATCTGATAAAACAGTAAATTCTCTTGACTGGAAATATGCTCTATACACATCACTATTGGATGGAATAGAAATCACATCTTTTAAGATCGTTGCCCCTTCTTTTGGAGCAAAATAGTTCAAACCTTGGTTTCTAAAGCTAGAAGTCAAACAAGGTAAATCGTAATTATCAATCGCTTCTGTTGGTAAGTCTTTAGCTTTGTAAGGTAATTTCTTGGTACTGATACGACTAAATAGGCTACCAATACGATATTCTCTCCACTCCATAGAATCATAATCTTTAAGAACTTTCAGCTCTTCAGCTGACAATTCATAATTGTCCAATCCGCTTACTTTTAAGTAAGCGGATAGCTCTGCTATACGCTCTGCCTCTAGCTCTGCTATACGCTCTGCCTCTAGCTCCGCTATAAATGTATCCATAAATTCAAAATCTATTTGATTGTTACATACTGGAAGTAGGATAATCTCCTTTTTCAATGAAGATAAAGTAGGATAACTAGAATACCCACTATATTTCGATAAAGCTCTATTAATTACTACAATCAACCATTGATTAAATAATTTTTCAATGTTAGGTTTCAGTATAAACATATTCTGACTAGAATACCACTCTTTTTGTCTTAACTGTGCATGAATAGCTCCTATCTGACTTATTGAAATACAGTGAGCTTTATTTGGTTTTGAATCTAATTTTTTTACATATCCTTGAAGTCCATAATCAGTTTGTGTTCGACCGATAAATTCATAAGTATCTGTTGACTTTTGAACAAAATTCATCTTTCCCGCGTCATATCCACGAGAGGTTGAAATAGCGAACAAGTCATCTAATCTATATTCGCCCCACTCAACATTTGCCAATTTTTGATTGAGTGAGGCATCTATTTTCCCAGCAATTCATCTTCAGTAGATTGATTTTGTAAAATATTGGAAACTTCCCAAGCTAGATAATTACTAATGGTTTTCTTAAAATCATTCAGTGTCGGTTTCAAGTCAATCGGTGCAGTTTGATTCCAGTCATCACCTTTTGATACATCAATATGACCTTCATAGTATTCCTCTTCGGATAAATACTGTAGTTTACTTTTGCCGTATTTCACTAAATCAACAACTTCTTGATATTTTTCCTTAGCATGGTCTGTATCTCTAAGATTGTTACTAGATTTTTTACGATTGCTTCTTGTATAGCCATCATTTGTAAAATCAATAAATTTTACCGTATAGTCATTTTCGTGTGCTTCGCCCACTCGAAAAACATAGATATAGGTCTGAACGCTAGATTTCCCTACAAACAAGTCTATAGGCATTTTGATACTTGCTAACAAACGATTAGACCTCAATATTTCCTTGTTAATTTCAGAAGCCTTACCACTACCAGCTGACCCCTGAATGATGATAGATGCATAGCCTTTATCCATCATAGAAAGTGCACGTTTAACAAAAATCATTCCATTGCCATCTGCTGAATATGGAGGATTAAGGACAAATGCTGTCGCTGGAAATCTCTCGTCAGTCTTGCCATAGCCATACTTACCATTAAATTGTGTTAGAGAGTCTTCATTGATAATGTTTGATGAACCATCTCCCATCATAATCATATTGAGTACAGCTAACATATAGACAGATGATAGTATTTCTAGACCTAAAAGTTGATTAGCTTTAATTTCAGCCTCTTTTTTGTATAGTTCATCAGGAGAAGTAATTTTAGCTTTGGCGTCATTGAGCATTTCATTCATAGCTGATACTAGAAGTCCAGCAGAACCAGTTGCAAAGTCCCAAACATAAGAGTCTTTATCAACACGAGCTAATTTTACTAATAAAGTAGCTACGTATGATGGAGTTAGAACAACATCATTTAACTTATCTTGTGTAAAACCTAACCATGAATACATCTCATTGAAAAGTTTTCCAGTAAAGTCAGTATTCAACCCAATCTTGTAGTAAATCCCCAAATCGTCAACAATCTTGCTGAATACTCGTTTTAATTGACTTTCACCATTTACAGGCTTGTTGATATTTTCTGTAGTCAATGTATTTTTCAGCGTGCGAATGATTAGTTCTTTTTTGGTTTTTGGAATTTTTTTCTCTTTCAAGAAAGAGTTAACTTTTCGAATAACAATATCACCATCTCTATTATCTTCCTCAGTTGATGATTTTAAATCTTCCTTATCTAATGGTTTTACTTTACCTGGTACACCTAGAGTAGCAATAATAGAAGCAGCTACTAGATATACACGATCATTTTCTCCCAAACCCTTTTCATTTTGATAAATGTCATTGTTCAGCTTGGTCAAACTTGCATCAATTTCTTTTTCACGTTGCTCTTTTAATTTTTCAGCTTCCTCAGCAGTCAACTCCAAAGCTTTTACTTTCTCAATAAAGGCATCAAAGTTTCCAGATTTCAAAAAAGAGAGGTCAGTATAATCATCTACTTTTTGACCAATACCAAAGTTATCTTTTGAAACATAGTAGACACCGATTTGAGTTTGAAGTTCACCGTGCTCATCTTTATATCCAGTAACTCCTATTGAGACAATATTGGTATAGCTTGTATAATGTAATAATGCATTTGCATAGTGTACTGCCCCATTAACAGCAAAAGAATTGATATTTGAATAATTAGGTTCATTCTTACTCTTTCGATTATCTACCTGACCATCGCTATCGAGCTTCTCTAATTTATCTTTATAACCTTTATACTCAATTAAAACCGGCCAATAATCTGTATGCTTATCTTGTAGTAATAATTTTGCATCGGGACGATTCCCACCTTTACCACCATTCTTTGAAGCATACTCCAATAAAGCCTTATCGATTTCAGAATTTAATGTTTCTTGTTCTAATTTATAATTTAAATCATAAGATTTCAACCAACCATTGACTAAATCAGCCACCATAGGCTCAACCGACTGAATTTTTGCTTTCCCTTTTGCCATTTACGCGAACTCCTATCGTATTTTTAAAGCATATATTTTTTCTATTATATCATGTTTAAGCACTAATTAAACATGTATTTATAAAATTAAAAATATAAAACCAGTATCAATAGTGATACTGGTTTAAAAATTTTTAAAGTATTACCTATAACTAGCCCTAGATTTTTTTACTACTATTTTTTTTCCTATTATCTTATTAATAATATTACTAACATCATTTTCGCTTAATGAGCATTTAGGACCTATATATATTTTTTTAATTGCTGACGGGTCAAAATCTAATTTAACAAACTCGGTAATATCATTATTACCGGTGACTCTAAAATCAGAATTTAATTTAATTGGATTCCATTCGTTTTCAAAAGCATGATATTTATCAAGCACGTTTTCAAATTTCAAATCATCACAATAAATGAGTCGAACTTCTTTTTCTTCTTTAAAAGCTGGATTTTTATATTTTGCAAGTTCTGGGATTAACTCATGTAAAAAAACCTCCAGTTGTTCATCTTTTTTGATAATATTATTTCCATTTATTACCGTGCCTATAGTATCAGCTGTTTGTAAAACATCATTTTCTTTATTCTCGTAAACTACATCATTAGTATAAATTACTTCTTTAAGAAGTATATTCGGTGCGACACTCAATTTATTCAAATCAAAACCTATAGAGACCCCCGTCCCATCTTCAGCGTAGGCTCTCCATTGACTCAATAAGTCTGGGTTTTTTGAAAAACAGCTAATGTATACACTTCTCTGTCCTCTAGAATCTAATTTTTCCATAAATTCTTCAAAAGTAAAATCTAAATTTGAACGAAATTTCATCTTTTCAAAAATTGAATCTGGTAAATCGAATTCTTGTCTATTTAAAGCACGAGCTTCATTATTTAATGTTTCAAGATACCATTTTATTTCAAAACTATCATTCATCTTTAATGGATCCGAAAGATAAACTTGCTTATTCTTAATAATATTTAAAAATGTACTTAAAGAGCAATAATAATAACCAAGCATGAGTAATCCCCTCCATAAGCCTTAGTGTTTTTCTTATAATATCATACATTTGTTTTAAAATCAATCTCAAGAGTAGACAAATATTTTTTACATAATTAATATCCTTGTCCAACTCCTTGCATTTTTTATAGACTATCTGATATACTATTATTGTACCGATGAGAATCAGTACAAAAATACCTTTTCAGTTTGGTTAGTTTGTTAAATTCCATTTTTTTAAACTATTCCTCCTTACTGTTAGTATTTTTCATTAACTTCCTTTATATTTTAAGTTATTAGATAGTAATCAAAATAACTTTCTCCTACTATCATAGAAAAAGCACTGTCAACTTCCTCCGACAGTGCTTTTCTGCTACTATTAAAACTAAAACTTAAAATTGAAACGTATCACTAAAACTATTGTTTAAAATCATTCTTTTTGGTTTCAATTACTCTCACAGCAGCTCTTACTACATGAAATTCATCAATCAATTTACTAATGAGTTCATAGTTTTGTTGGCTTACTCTTCCTGTCATTAATTTTTCAGCAACTTGATTAAATTCGGTCAAATGTTCTCTTACACTCAGTAACATTTCTTTCGTATCTTTTAAGTAGTATTTCCTTGATAATTTTTCAAATTCTTGCTTAAACAAGTCAACGTTGTTATCGTGTATGGTGATCTTTTTCCCTTCAGCTACCAAATCATTTGCTTCATAACAAGTAATAAATTTACGTTCAATTGTATCGCACACAAAAATGATTCCATTATCAGAGATATACTTACGCTTTTCTGGGATTTTTTCCTCACTTGAATCATATAGTGTTAAACTACTTATCTGTTTAGCGATCCATTTAGGAAGCTGATCTTCTTTAATTCCAAATCTCTCATTAGCTCTTTGAATGAAATGTTCTGTATAAACGTACTCTGGTGCATATGAAAGTCCCATGGCAATACTCCTCTTTAAAACTTGAGAAAAATTCCTAATCAATTTGAATATTAGTGTTTAAGTCTCCTCTTTTGTGATTGGTTTCAGATAACTTAGTGCGTAAACATAGTGGCAATAGAGTTTATCCGAATCTAGAACTCTGCAAAGTCACTTGTAAGTACGTAACATAGCTTATAAACACAATGGGATGTGATAGCAATTTCTTCCCTCAAATCTTCTATAAACATTTATAAGGTTTCATAGATAAATAAGAAATTATAGTCTAACAACTAAATTTTTTATTACTTGTTTCTTCGAACTCTATCATATGAGAATCTAGCTTCTATAACCTCTCCCCATTTTCGTAAAATAGGCATGCTTAGTTCATTAGAATTAGATTTAAGTAACATATCAATGATAGTCATAAGCGTTGTACTTTCATGTGTTTCAATAGATCGTACATATTTATCTCTCTCAGTAATTTCAACTACCAAGACAAAATCTTCTCCACTTTTCAATGAATAACTAATCTCTAATGATTTAGCGTTGTTTTTTATAGGTATTTCAATAAAATCTACAATATTCATTTCAAGGTAATCAATTTTTTCTGCATTCTCTTTTTGTTTTTTAGTCATAATAGTGCTCCTTTTATATTCTTAAATTTCTACTTCAGCAATTGGTTTACGATAGTTAGGTGCTTGAACATAGTGACAATAGAGTTTCCCTAGTTCAAGTTTAGGTTTGAACTCTTCAAAATCACTTGCTAGTAAATAGCAAGGCTTATAGGCACAACTATATGTAATAGCCACTTCCTCTCTTAAATCCTCTAAAAGCATTTCTAATGTTTCATACTCGTAGATACGTGCTATTTGTCCTTTACCCTCAAATAAAGCTTTGACTAAAATAGATGTTCCATTACCGTAAAAGACGGTATTAGAAGCTATACTTTCGTAGTATTTCATTTCTAGACGATAGTACCTATCTGCTCTAGTATCCCCTATAGATACTTCTTTAGGAACCATATAAAAATATCTACCCTTTTCTACTGCCAACGTGAACCGTCTGCGCTCTTTTACTTGTTTTAGGTACTCGTCAATCCCACTACCAGTAGTCAATGCTCTTCGGATAATTGAGGCTTTATTTGACGAGTGGTGTTTGTCTAACCATTGTCCTAAAAATCTGTGAACATATACCATAATTTTTCTCTCCTTCTTATTTGTCTATATTTATATTGTAAACTATTTTTTTAAAAAAAGCTCTGTCTCGTACCAGATATTGACATTTTATTATGTTCAACTAACTGGACATTGAGATAGAATTAATTAGTCCATACGTTTCACTCTAAGTAATTTTGAAAAACTCAAGTATCCTTTTTAATATTCTTGTTTTCTCTTCATAGTAGAAACAAAAGCTAATTTTACAGGAACTGCATTGACTCTTAAATGTTTAAAACTTAAATCTTTTGATTGTGGGATAAATCTTAATTCATCTTCCAAATATCTATACACTCTTTCAGGAATTACAAAATTTCAGTTTCAGAAAAGTATTAATTGAAATTTTTCGCTCTATACGATATACTAAATATGCTAAAATTAAATATATAGAAGAAATAGAAAATGTAGGCAGAACCAATGAGTGATGTTAATGAAGTGCTGAGTCTGTATAAATCAAGTTCATTTTATAAAAAATATAAAGATACATATTTTTCTGATATTATTTTAAGAGATGCTCTTAAAGGCAAGAATTCCATACATAGATATTACGGACTAAGTAAAATGAGTTATGAAGATGTACATAGATTATCTACTGATGTTCTACGGGATTTATTTAATAAATTTGCCAAGGAAGTAGATTTCAATGATATAGAATTATTTTGGACAATGATTGATTCATTATATATTGATCCAGATTCAAACGGATTGAGAGAACTAAATGGAATCCAGTGTACAGCAGATGGCTTATTTTCTATCTGTAGAATATACAGAAAAAATGGCATTGACATCCAAACTGTTGAAGAGTACGCTGTGTATCGTAAAATTCCAATCTTCTTTTTTCCTCAAGAAAGAAACGGAATTAACACAAGACGCAATTTTGTTTTTGGTGATAGAATTGACTATACACTATATGATATTAAGTTGTATCTAGATGCAAAAACGGAAGAAGACCGAAACCAGTGTAAGTTAATCTCTACATATAAATTGCCCAAAACAAAAAAATGGTTAGAAGAACTGGGGTATTTCAAAAATTTAATTGATTGGTATGGAATAGAAGGCATTTTTGTAAATGATAACTATGATGTTTATGATATTGAGCGAGGAAATGGCAAAGTGATTTCAGCTCACCTCGATAAATATGATTGGGATTGGAGCGAAAATTATTATAGCAATCTCAAAGGGTATGTTGAACGATTCGCAAGGAAATAAATACTATGAATTGTGTACTTTATCCTAAAAGTTAATAGAAAAAACTAATCTTGGGAGTTAATACAATCTAAATACGCTTCACCTTAAGTAATTTTGAAAAGCCTAAGTATGCATTATAGTATTCTTGTTTTTTCTTCATGGTAGAAACAAAGGCTAACTTTACAGGAACTGCATTGGCTCTTGAATGTTTAAAACTTAAATCTTCTGATTGTGGGATAAATCTTAATTCATTCTCCAAATACCTATACACTCTTTCAGGAATGACTAAATTACAGATGTACTTTGCATGATCATTGTTTCGAAACATTCGTAGATAGTACTTTTTATCAGTCTTTCCTATAAACACCTTGCATTCTCCATAGTACATAGTCAGATGGTCAGATACTTCTAATTCATTTAGGAGGAGGGATCTACGAGGTAAATATTTTCTGATACCGACTTTATTTTCTAAAACAAATTTTACATCAGGCACCTCATTATTATTTTGCAGAGAATTGACGCTCCTTGGTTGGACTACTCTAGTGGTCTTTTCTTCCAGAATATGATTTAGGAGTTGTTCAGCTAAGTCTGCATCAATTTTCTCATAATATTCTTTCAGTTCTATTTTCGAAGCAGATTCCAAAGCATATTCACATCCGTCACCATGAGGTAATTTAGGATGGCTCGATAAATAGATTTTCCCATTTTTCTCGTTTATCACTAAATCCACTTTGTAACAACCAGGACAAAATAATTGGTTTTCATACTTAAGTTTTGTCCCAGCTTTATCCTTTTGATATTCCTTTTGTAGCTCATGAAGTTCTAGTCTCTCATGATCGTAAATACAATATTGAAATTTATTTTTTGTAAACATAATAATCCTTTCTAGTTATCAACAATTAAATCTTGTTTTAAAAATCTGAAATGTGTAGTTATCTAAAACCAACATCTAATTTTCTTAAACAACACAAAAACGCTCTAGACAATATGACTAGAGCGTTTTCTATATATCCGAACATCTAATTTATTTCACAAAAAATGTAGTCAAAAATGTAGTCATTCGGTTGATTTTTATTGCAATACATTGAAATTTGAAAATTCAAGAATCGCGTTAAATCAAGGTTTTTTCGTTTCTACTGAAACGTAATGACCCACTATTTAACCTCTGTAACATATAGCTATTGTTTTAACTAGAACGCTATATTTTATTAAGTTTTAATAAGTTTTAAGTTACTAAAAATAGGGTTATTTTGTTTCTGTTGTTTCCGAATTGTTGCCGTTTGTGATATTTTCTATTGTTTCTGTTAAGTAAAATGCTGTTGCGATCTTTTTGCCTTGTTCTGACATATTTTCAGTTATTTCTCTAAAAACTTCATCTGTTGTTTTTCCTTCTTTCTTTGCTAGATAAGGAAGTGCTCTCATTGTGTCTCTAGTTTGATTTATAAATATTTCCGAGAAAATATCAGGGCTATTTTGTATGTATTCTTCAAATTCTTTACTTCCATATCCATACTGTATATCACTTTCTCCCAGTAAATAACTAGTTGTAGTGTTAAGTATTGAAGCTAATTTTAGAAGCGTTTCAAAGTTGGGTTCTCTTTTTCCGTTTTCCCAATTTGTGTAGGTGTTCTGTTTTACTCCTACTTTTTCACCTAGTTCTGTTTGTGTTAACCCCTTTTTTAGTCGCAACTCTTTGAGTCTTTGGGGAAATATATTTGAATTTATCATTAAATCACAACCTTTCAAAATAAAATCACAAAAAGACGTGTTTTTGGTTGACAAACACTTCAAAATGAGATAATATTGAATTATATCACATAGTGACGTACTAAGTATATCACATTTGATAGAAAGGTTTCAAGGGGGTAAACGCTTATGATTGTATAAAAAAGTCTTTGAAGAAAAAAATCCTCAAAGACTACCTAAAAATATCTTATTAAATTATATCATATATACGGAAAAGAGAAAAGGAGATGGCCTATAAAGATTATTACGAATACAAAGATATTGTAGAAGCTACTGGCAAGTCATATAGCGCTATTAAAAAATGGCGGATATCTATTGAACGATTATCAGGGTATAAGTTTAAGAAGGTGAAGATACATGTTACTCGTAAGCATGTAAAAGACCATTATCAGTTTACTGAAGAAGAATTTCAAAAGTTTATAAAATTGTCTAAGCGAATTGATGAAACAAAGAAAATGTCTGAATCAGTCATTGAGATATGGGGTGACTTAAAAAGTGCTGAAGAAAGAGCACTAAAAATAGATGTGGCTGAATTGAAAAAATTTCAAGAAAAACAGAAAGAAAGTAACAAAAATACAGCCTTTCAGATTATTTCATTGAAAAACGATATTAGAAGATTACAAAAGCTAGAAGAACGAATTGAAGCCTTAGAAGAAAAACAAGGCAAAGGGTTCTTTTCAAAATTAAAATAATAGAAAAAAGAGGAAAAAATTATGGCAAAAAATAAAATTAAATTAACTTCAGAAGTATCACTTAAAGAGGTGGCACTTGATAGCTCTCAATTTGATATCCCTAAGAAAATTCTAGTAGATTTTTCTAAAGCTAGGGTAAGTATGAAGTACAAAAATAAAAAACCTACTGACATTATGAGTCATTACAATTTAGAGGGCGTTGATGAGCGAATTGCTAAGGCTGTAAGTGATGGCGTAATTGACCAAGAGGACGTTAAGCCTATCATCATTGAAGTTTATGGCAGTTTTGAGGAAATTGAAGAACACGCTGAATTTGGGAAAATTCTATTTGTTGAGCTTCTTGATGTGGCAGTCAAAGCTTTATGGGTTGATGGTAGAAATCCAGGATATAAAGCCGCCAAACTGGTAGCTTCAGGGCTAAAACTTGCTATGTAAGTCTAAAATTTCTGTATATGATGGGAGCTAGCCGCCTTGCTCCTATCGGTTTACAAGTGAGCTAACTAGTAGCTGATAGCGACCGCAAAAAAGGCGGTTCGCCTTGCGCGGTTGCGAGTATCAGCGGGCATCTAGTTGGCTGACTTGTTCCGATAGGGCAATGCAATAAGCTACCTAAATATGCAGAAATTTTAGTTAAAAAGTTTTTTGGGGGAGCATATATCCATATTTCCAAAACCTATGCGCGAGCGCCATTCTAGGACTTGACGATAGAATGGTGCAAACCAAGGGTAATCCCTTGATTGGCAAGCTTTCCGTGGACGTTACCGAAGGTGTCAGCGTAGCGTTAGGGAAACAAAAATGCCAAAAAATTAAGGGTTTTTCGTGGATATATTCGTGGATATATTCGTGGATATATTCTCCAAAAAAAAGAGTATATATCCAAAATGATAGAATAAAAAAACGAAAACATAGAAAAAATATACAAAAGTCTTTCATGAATTGAAAAGGATAAAGAATGACTAAAAGAATTAGAAACAGACGTTTCTTATTTGAGCAACAACTCAAACCAGATTATTGGGATTGGACTGTATCGGATAAGAAACTATTAGAAAACTGGGAAGAAAATAAAGATAAGATTTTTAGATTAATCTTTGACCGTATCCGTGAACTAGTCGAAGAAGATGAATTTGTGGAAGTGGCTTTTATCGTCCATGATAAAGATATTTCCTATGGGACAAAATTGGTCGAACCTCATATTCACGGATATATTGATTTTCCAAAATTGATAGATTTATCAAAAGTTGCTATGGCTTTAGGGGTAGAAAAAGAACGTGTCGAGACTCCAAAATCAAAAGGCGGTAGGGGTTATACACGTATCAACGCTTTAGCTTATCTTATCCATGCAAAAGATAAAGATAAATATCAATATCCTGTTAGTGATGTTGAAACATTTGATACGCTTGACTATGAAGTTTTTATCAATCAGAATAAAGAAGATTTTGAGAATTATTCTGCAACAAGAAAACGTGAGAAATCAGAAGAAAGTCTTGATTTGGTATTGGCTAAAGTTCAACTAGGAGAATTGACCTATAATGATGTTATGGAAGACGATAACCTTGCTTTTCTCTTTGGAAATAATCAACAGAAATTTAGGGAACGATTTAATTTTTATGGAGAACGTCAGGCTTTTTTACGTTTAAAAAGTTTGGAACTTGGGGAATATCAATTAACTGTACTTTATATACAAGGAGAATCAGAAGTTGGGAAGTCGACTTTATCTAGAGAAATAGCCTTACAGGTTCAAAGTAAATTAAATGAAATAGGTTTGAGAGGGGATATCTATTCGGCTTCTTCTGCTAACCCTTTTGATGATTATTATGGTGAAGAAATCTTAGTATTAGACGATTTAAGGGAAAATAATATGTCTCCAAGTGATTGGCTAAAATTATTTGACCCCCTTAATTCTGCTAGAATGTCGGCACGCTATCAAAATAAAAGGGTAGTTCCAAGGTTGATAATTATGCCTGTTTATAAGTCACCAAAATTATTTTTTGGAGAAATTAAGGAAGAGGATCTAAATCAGTTCCTTAGGAGAATTAACTTTTTATTAGATGTAACCTATAAGCAAGGGTCAGATGAAAATCGTTTATATAATATTTCTGAAGTTGTGAAACGTAGGGGAGTTGATTTTTATCAGAAAAAAGATGGTTCTATGGCTGTTTTAAACTTCAAATATGAAGATATATTTTGCTCAGATGATAAAGATGATTTTATAAGTAAATTGCTTGAAGATTGTATTTATCCTAGAATATTGCCAAAGAAAATAAAGGACGTGACAAATGACTAAAAAAATTGTGATTTTCTTTGATGAAAGGTTAAATACTGACTTTCGTATAGTACGCTTTGGGAAGTTTATACCGATAAGTCAAGAACTAGATAATATTTATATGTTCATAAATGATAGGAATTTATGGAATAGATGCAAAAAAAAGATGCGTGAAAATCAATCACACATCAAAATAAAAAACCAAAGTAATTATAACATGAAAAGGAGAAAAATGCTATGTTCGTAACAAAAGAAGATTTGAAAAAATTAGGTTTTGGAAATTATCAAGCTTATAGTTTGATTAAACAGGCCAAGGCTTTGATGGTACAAAAGGGCTTTGCTTACTATAATTCTAAGGGATTGGGGCAAGTTCCTGTTGAAGCTGTTGAGGAAATTTTGGGTACAAAATTAAATTTTGAGGAAGTGGAAGAATATGCCTAAAATCCCTCATGTATATTATGACAAGGCTAGTAGCTCTTATTATGCGGTTGCTTCACTAGGTTTTGATGAAGTGACTGGTAAAAGAATGCAGAAAAAGAAAAGAGGGTTTAAAACTCAAACAGAAGCCAAGAAATGGTATGATGATTTTATAGCGAAACACTCGAAAAAAGCTATTGTACATGGTGCGACTTTAACGGTTGAGTTGTTTTTGGAAAAGTATTTTGTACCTCACTATAAGAATAAAGTGACTACCAGGACATTTATGACCTTTTCTTCTAAGTTGAAAAGATTGAAATATTTTTATCCTATGAAAATGGTTGATGTTAAACCTATTCATATAAAAAAATGGCATACAGACATCTTGGAAGAGGGGCTATCTAATAACTATTTAAAAGATTTACATCAAACAGTAAAAGAGCTATTTGATATGGCGCTTACTTTGGGTGTTGTGAGCGAAAATCCTGCTCGGCAGGTTGGAAATATGAAGAGGACTAGAAAAAAGGTTGATTTTTGGACAAAAGAAGAATTTGAAAAATTTATTAAAACCTTTGAAAAAGATGATGTTGTAGAACATTTGAAATATATCTGTTTTCTATTTCTCTTTATGACAGGATTGAGGATAAGCGAATTACAAGCTTTAACATGGGAAGATGTTGATTTTGAGAATAAAGCTGTACAAGTCAATAAGTCTATGTTTTATCAAAACAAAAATAATTGGCAAATTAACCCTACAAAAACATTTTCAAGCAATAGAAAAATCTATCTTGATGATACGACGATTAAGGCGCTATCCTTATGGAAAAATCATCAGAAAAAGCTAGGAAAAATAAGTTTTGTCTTTTCTTATAACTGTTTACCAGTGACTAAGACAATGCTTGCTAATAGCATGAAGAAACATGGAGAAATGGCTGAAGTCAAAAGTATCCGTATACATGATTTAAGGCACTCCCATGCTAGTCTGTTGCTCTCTTTGGGTATGAATGACCTAGAACTTAAAAATAGGCTAGGACATGCAGATATACAGACCACTTTGGGAGTTTATTCCCATCTTCGTCCTTCTGCTATGAAAGAGGTGGCGGACAAACTAGAGGGGGTACTTTCACTATAAATTAAAATCACGGCTTTCGTATCACTAGCGAAGTCTGTTATACGAAAACGGAGATTATAAAAAGGTAGCAAGATTATGTCTTACTACCTTTTTTGTTGCCAAAATGTTCCCACTCGGCTATTATTAAGTGTTAAAACGTTGATTTAACGCTATTTTCACTAATTTAACTCTTATTTAACCTCTGTAAACACAACGTGTTTGCGAAGTTTTGGTGAGTATTTCTTCAATTGAAGACGGTCTGGAGTGTTACGTTTGTTTTTAGAAGTAAGGTACAAGCGTTCACCAGATTCTTTGTGTTCAAGTGTAATATTTACGCGCATGGTATCTCCCTTCTATTATTCAGCTGATGCAGCTTTAGCGATCTTACGTCCTTTGTAGTATCCTTTAAGTGATACACGGTGAGAACGTGAGTAATCTCCAGTAGTTTCGTCAAAGTTTACAGATGGAGCTGTTACTTTGTAGTGTGTACGACGTTTGTTTTTCTTCGCTTTTGAAGTGCGACGTGCAGGTACTGCCATTTTGATTTCTCCTTTAGGTATTTATATTCGATTCAATCTACTGATTTTCATCAACCATACTAGGATAACACATTTTTTTTGTAAAGTAAAGTTACTTGACAAAAAAAGATGAAAAAATTAAAAGGTCATCAACCAAATTAATCGAAATTTTCTGAAAATTCAAGAATTTTCTTCTGTTCATTGCTTTTAAAATGTGCTATAATAGTAAAAACTGAAATGGGAGGGAACAAATGACTGAATTAGATACACGTCACCGCAGTAGCATTTATGACAGCATGGTAAAATCGCCAAACCGTGCCATGCTTCGTGCGACTGGTATGACAGATAAGGACTTTGAAACACCGATTGTTGGGGTTATTTCGACTTGGGCGGAAAATACACCATGTAACATTCACTTGCATGATTTCGGAAAATTGGCTAAAGAGGGTGTCAAATCTGCAGGCGCTTGGCCTGTACAGTTTGGTACCATTACCGTAGCGGACGGGATTGCCATGGGAACGCCTGGTATGCGTTTCTCTCTAACATCTCGTGATATCATCGCGGACTCCATCGAGGCAGCTATGGGTGGTCACAACGTGGATGCCTTCGTCGCTATTGGTGGCTGTGACAAGAACATGCCTGGTTCTATGATTGCCATTGCCAATATGGATATTCCAGCCATTTTCGCCTATGGTGGAACTATTGCACCTGGAAATCTTGATGGCAAAGACATCGACTTGGTTTCTGTTTTTGAGGGAATCGGAAAATGGAACCACGGTGACATGACGGCTGAGGACGTGAAACGTCTTGAATGTAATGCCTGCCCAGGCCCTGGTGGCTGTGGTGGTATGTACACAGCTAATACCATGGCGACTGCTATCGAAGTTCTCGGTATGAGTTTGCCAGGTTCTTCATCTCACCCAGCTGAATCAGCTGACAAGAAAGAAGACATCGAAGCAGCAGGACGTGCTGTTGTTAAGATGTTGGAGCTTGGTCTCAAACCATCAGATATCTTGACTCGTGAAGCCTTTGAAGATGCTATCACTGTAACCATGGCTCTCGGTGGTTCTACAAATGCCACTCTTCACTTGCTTGCCATTGCCCATGCTGCCAATGTTGACTTGTCACTTGAGGACTTCAATACGATTCAAGAACGTGTGCCTCACTTGGCCGACTTGAAACCATCTGGTCAGTATGTCTTCCAAGACCTCTATGAAGTCGGTGGTGTCCCTGCGGTTATGAAATATCTCTTGGCAAATGGATTCCTTCATGGAGACCGCATCACATGTACTGGTAAGACAGTCGCTGAGAACTTGGCTGACTTTGCAGACCTCACTCCAGGTCAAAAAGTTATCATGCCACTTGAAAATCCAAAACGTGCAGATGGTCCGCTTATCATCTTGAACGGGAA
The DNA here is from genome assembly GCF_915066115.1 of uncultured Streptococcus sp. GTDB lineage: Bacteria > Bacillota > Bacilli > Lactobacillales > Streptococcaceae > Streptococcus. Next base: position 17,268 of record NZ_CAJZDT010000006.1, read on the forward strand.
CCTTGCACCAGACGGTGCGGTTGCCAAGGTATCAGGTGTGAAAGTGCGCCGTCACGTTGGTCCAGCTAAGGTCTTTGACTCAGAAGAAGATGCGATTCAGGCTGTTCTGACAGATGAAATCGTTGATGGCGATGTTGTCGTTGTTCGTTTTGTTGGACCTAAGGGTGGTCCTGGTATGCCTGAGATGCTGTCACTTTCATCAATGATCGTTGGTAAAGGTCAAGGAGACAAGGTTGCCCTCTTGACGGACGGACGCTTCTCTGGTGGTACCTATGGTCTGGTTGTTGGACATATCGCTCCTGAAGCTCAGGATGGTGGACCGATTGCCTACCTCCGTACAGGCGATATTGTTACGGTTGACCAAGATACCAAAGAAATTTCAATGGCTGTATCGGAAGAAGAACTTGAAAAACGCAAGGCAGAAACAACCTTGCCACCACTTTACAGCCGTGGTGTCCTCGGTAAATATGCCCATATCGTATCATCTGCTTCACGCGGAGCCGTGACAGACTTCTGGAATATGGACAAGTCAGGTAAAAAATAAACTCATACTCTTCGAAAATCAAATTCAAACCACGTCAACGTCGCCTTGCCGTACTCAAGTACAGCCTGCGGCTAGTTTCCTAGTTTGCTCTTTGATTTTCATTGAGTATCAAAAAGCAAGCCAACTTCGGCTTGCTTATTTTTATCTTCAAAAGTAATTTACCTGCTTAACGAGGTGGCAGCCCAAGGGCAATACGGCCGTAGCGACTGATTCGTGTGATTTTCCAAGCAGGCGACCAGGTAACTTCAACCTTGACATCTTCGATACCTTCGATTTGTTTTAGACCTGCCACGATTTCGATAGGCAGGCTTTCGGCACAATCGCAGGCTGTGTCAGTGAAGGTCATGACAATCTTGCAGAGACCTGTTTCGTCCAGATTGATTTCATAAATCAGTCCTAGATTGTAAACATCCAATTCCACATCTGTATCAAAAACCTTCTCTAGTTTTTCGATAATTTGGTCTTGTAAGGCCAAAGCACGGTCATTGATTTTGATATCGTCTCTCATTACAGTCCCTCCACGTGATAAATATCCTCTATTTTCTCATAATTCTGACAATTTGGCAAGTTTTTGATGAATTTTCTGAAAAAATATGATAATATAAAGAAAATGCAGAATTAAAGGGAAGCCTATGGAGCAGATTGGAAAAGTCTTTAGACAATTACGAGAGTCAAGAAATATCTCGCTGAGACAAGCAACTGGGGGACAATTTTCGCCGTCTATGTTGTCCCGATTTGAAACAGGCCAGAGTGAGCTTTCGGTGGAAAAGTTTCTATTTGCCCTAGAAAATATATCTGCCAGTGTAGAGGAAATCCTCTTTCTGGCGAGAGGTTTTCAGTATGATACAGATTCTGAGTTGAGAAAAGAAATCATAGATGTCTTGGATCCAAAGAATATAGCTCCGCTTGAGGACTTGTATCGCAGGGAGTATCAAAAGCATGCCCATTCTCAAAATAAACAGAAACATATTCTAAATGCCATTATTATCAAGTCTTATATGAAGAGCATGGACGAAAGGGTAGAGTTAACGGCAGAGGAGGGGAAAGTCCTTCATGATTATTTGTTTTCTACCGAGATCTGGGGAATCTATGAACTCAATTTATTTTCAGTCAGTTCACCATTTCTATCTGTTTCTCTTTTCACTAGGTATGTTAGAGAAATGGTACGTAAATCTGATTTTCTAATGGAAATGTCTGGTAATCGAAACCTTTTTCACACTATACTCTTGAATGGTTTTTTAGCCAGCATTGAGTGTGAAGAATTTACCAATGCCTCTTATTTTAAACGTGTCATCGAAGAGCATTTCTACAATGAAAATGAAACCTATTTCCGAATTGTCTATTTGTGGGCGGAAGGTCTTCTTGATAGCAAGCAAGGCAGAGTCAAGGAAGGTCAGAAAAAGATGGAAGATGCTGTCCGTATTTTTGAGATGCTAGGCTGTAACAAATCTGCCGAATACTATAGAAATACGACCGATTGTTGAATATTTGCAAGCTAAGAAAATAATTTGAAATTTTAAGCGATAGAACTGTTGGGCTCTCTCGTGTCATTGGAGAAATTCTATCGTCTCTTTTTACTTATTTTTTGTTGCATATATTCAAAAATTTTTCCTCTAAAATTTCTAAGTGCTATACTATAGTCATACTTCACATAAAACTTATACTCTTCGAAAATCTCTTCAAACCACGTCAGCTTCACCTTGCCGTACTCAAGTACAGCCTTCGGCTAGCTTCCTAGTTTGCTCTTTGATTTTCATTGAGTATTTGAACAAGAAGGGAGATTACCTATGAAACTATTGTTCAGAAATCAAGCTTATCGTCTCTTGACTTTGTCACGCTTCTTCAATGCTTTTGGTGCTTCGATTTTCAATCTGGTCTTTATCGTCTATGCATCGACCTTGCCACAAGCATCTTTTGCTGTTGCTATGGCGAATATTGTCATGCTTCTTCCGACTCTCTTTACAGTTTTTGTAGGGATTCGGGCAGATTACACGAGGGACAAGGTCAAATGGATGGTCTATAGTGGTTTGTTTCAGGCGGTTTTATTTTTTCTAGCAGCCCTAGTTGTTCAGCAAGCTAGTCTCTTTGCCTTTTCTAGCCTGTGTTTAATCAATGTCATTAGCGATGTAATCAGTGATTTTGCTGGTGGTTTGCGCATGCCTCTTATTAAGGAAAAAGTAGCTGAAGATGATCTGATGGAGGCTTATTCTTTTTCCCAGTTCATCACCTATATTTCAGCCATTGGTGGTCAAGCTTTCGGAGTCTGGCTCTTAGGGCTATCGGTCAATAATTTTTCTCTCGTTGCGGGAATCAATGCCTGTTTTTTCCTAGTATCAGCCGTTATCCTCTTTTTAGGAAAAAGCAAATTGAGACTGTCGATTTCATCCGCTGATGGTGAATCACTAAAAAATGAGAAGCTTTCTATCAAAGACCAGTTCCTAACAATTTACCGAAATTTACGCCTTGTTTTTCTTAAAGGTGGACAGAAAAACTTTGGATTCATGATCTTTGCTGTCTTGCTTATCAATGCCTTGGGTGGTTCCTTAGGGGGCATCTACAATATCTTCTTTTTGAGCCATTCTCTCTTGAATTTTTCTTACACAGAGGCGTTATTTATCGGTCAAGTCGGTGCTGTAGTAGCAGTCATCATCAGTAGCCTTACGGGCAATGATTATTTTGGGAAGCAGTCCTTGCCTAGATTGATGATGTGGGTGACCGTAGGACTTAGTCTAGTTGGTCTGGCTAATGTATTCAATCAAGTCGTGCTTGGCTTGCTATTTCTATTTTTAACTCTGTATATGTCTGGTAAAGTTCAACCAAAGATTAGTGCCATGCTCATGAAAAATCTAGCTCCAGAAGTTCTAGCTCGTACCAGTAATTTTTTAGGTTTATTGTTTACCTTATCCATACCTGTGGGAACAGCTTGTTTTTCACTTATAGCTGTATGGAATATACAGTTGACTTGGATGCTATTTGTTGGTCTTTCCTTCCTGGCTATTCTTTTGACAGTTATTAATCTCAAAAATGATATCTAAATCCTAAATTTTTTCTCACTGTTTTAATCCCTCTATTTATGGTAAAATAAGACTATTAAGTTTAAAGAGGATTCCCTATGAAATTACAAAAACCAAAAGGAACGCAGGATATTTTACCTGCTGAGTCTGCCAAATGGCAGTACGTTGAAGGCTTTGCCCGTGAGATTTTCAAGCGCTATAACTACGCAGAAGTGCGCACGCCTATTTTTGAGCATTACGAGGTTATCAGTCGCTCTGTCGGAGATACAACGGATATCGTAACCAAGGAAATGTACGACTTCTATGACAAGGGAGACCGTCATATTACCCTCCGTCCAGAAGGAACTGCGCCCGTTGTTCGTTCCTATGTGGAAAATAAACTCTTCGCCCCAGAAGTGCAAAAGCCAAGTAAGTTCTACTACATGGGCCCTATGTTCCGCTATGAGCGTCCGCAGGCAGGGCGTTTGCGCCAGTTCCACCAGATTGGTGTTGAGTGTTTTGGCTCTAGCAATCCAGCTACCGATGTGGAAACCATCGCGATGGCAGCTCATTTCTTGAAAGAAATCGGTATCCAAGGTGTCAAATTACATCTCAACACTCTTGGAAACCCTGAGAGCCGTGCGGCTTACCGTCAAGCCTTGATTGACTATTTGACACCGCTCAAGGAGACCTTGTCTAAGGATAGCCAACGTCGCTTGGAGGAAAATCCTCTCCGTGTCTTGGACTCTAAGGAAAAAGAAGACAAGGTAGCAGTAGAGAATGCACCGTCTATCTTGGACTTCCTTGATGAAGAAAGTCAAGCTCATTTTGATGCTGTGCGTCAGATGTTGGAAAATCTTGGAGTAGACTACATCATCGATACCAATATGGTGCGTGGTCTGGACTACTACAACCACACCATTTTCGAGTTTATCACAGAGATTGAGGGCAATGACTTGACAGTCTGTGCGGGTGGTCGCTACGATGGTTTGGTTGCTTACTTTGGAGGCCCAGAAACCGCCGGATTTGGCTTTGGACTTGGTGTAGAGCGTTTGCTTCTCATTCTTGAAAAGCAAGGTGTGTCCCTCCCTATCGAAAACGCCCTAGATGTCTATATCGCAGTCTTGGGTCAAGGGGCAAATATCAAGGCATTGGAATTGGTACAGGCTCTTCGCCAACAAGGTTTCAAAGCAGAGCGTGATTACCTCAACCGTAAACTCAAAGCTCAGTTCAAGTCAGCCGATGTCTTTGCTGCTAAGACCCTCATCACTCTAGGAGAGAGTGAAGTCGAAAGCGGACAAGTGACGGTCAAGAACAATCAAACACGAGAAGAAGTGCAAGTGTCACTTGAGACAATCAGCCAAAACTTCTCAGAAATCTTTGAAAAACTAGGCTTTTAATAGTAGAAAAACTGGTCAGGAACCTACTCCTGACCTTTTTCTTTTGCAAAATGACAAAAATCATAAACTTTTTGACAAATATGCTTGTCAAAAAGAAAAAGATGTGTTACAATATAAGCAAGTTAAGAGAAAAGGAGCAAGGAACGATTATGTGGGCATTAGGATTTGTACCTCTTGTGATTATGTATTATATCTACCATTCCCAAAAGGTCAAGAAACTAGAGAATAAAATCAAAAGAATTGAGCAAAAACAGAAAGGAAATAAAGAAATGTCAAGAATTTTAAAAGAATTGATTGGGAAAACACCGACAATCGTTGGACAAGTTTTTGGAACAGATAACTGGGAAGTTGTGGATGTTGATGAGGAATGGGTCAAGCTACGTCGTGTTAATAAAAAAGGAAAAGAAAAATTCAAACTACAACGCATTGAGGATATCCAAACTGTTGAATTTGACGGAAAGTAGGTGTGTAACATGCAACTAAAAAATCGTCTAAAAGAGCTGCGGGCTCGCGATGGTCTCAACCAAACCGACCTAGCCAAGCTAGCTGGGGTTTCCAGACAGACCATTAGCCTACTAGAACGGGATGAGTACACCCCATCCATTATCATTGCCCTGAAAATATCTCAGATTTTCAACGAAACAGTCGAATCGGTATTTCGCTTGGAGGAGGACGAGTGATGAACAAGTATAAAGTAATCTATTATGTAGTTGCCATAGCTCTATTAGTCAGTGTATTTCTATTGATTGGGATAGACTTAGGCTGGTTTAATCCCTATCAAAGTGACCAATTTATTTGGGCCTACTTTGCTCTCATCCCAGTAGTTGACTGGATTGAAAAGAAATCAAAAAATTTAGCAAGTGAAAAAGGAGAATGAATATGAAAGAGTTTTTAGCAGGTTTTCAAGTAGATACTGAGAACAAAGAACTTGCAGGTGTCTGTGCAGGTTTAGGAAATTATTTTAATATCAAGACTAACGTCATCCGTTTAGTAGCAATTTTGCTGTTTCTTTGGTCAACAGAGTTTGGGATTTTAACAGTCATCCTATATGCTTATCTAGCAGGTTGGCTTGGGAGAGATCCTTTAGGAGAAGGGGCGAAAAAAGCAAGAAACCAAGCTATTCTCTTGTTTGCTGTTTGTTTGATTTTAGTATCACTTGGAACAGAGGGTTTGACAGCAATTTATGAATCAGGTAAAGTCTTTGGTCAGTGGTTAGTTGGATTGGTTTAATTTAGAAGGAGAATGAATATGACAAAGAAGCATGGATTGTTATTTTTGATGTCTATTATTTTGGGAGTTTTTTTGGCCATGTTTGTAGGGATGTTTAAGGCACTTGCTGAATCTCACGGAATTATGTTAGATGTAAAAATCTTGATACCATGGATATCAGCTATTTGTTTAGTATTAGGTTTCATTAGCATTCTTTTGACATTCAATTTCCTAAAGAAAAGCAGAAAGTTTCATTCCTTGTATCAAGAGGAAATGGATGATGATCTGAATGAAACCTATTATGTGCAAATGTATCGGAATCTCGAGTTTGGAACCACTGCTTTTAATATTGCAAGTGTAGCGATTTTATTGGCTCTTTTCATCTCAGGTAGTGAAGTGATTGTACCAAATAGAAGCAATCTAACCTTATCTCTTTCTTTTTTGGGATTAGTGCTGATTCTCAGTGTTCAAAAATATCTTTTTAAGACCATTGCGATTGTTCGTCAGTTTGATTTGGCATTTTTCTCAACACCAAAGGATGTCTTAGAGTATGTAAATTCTTATGATGAAGGGGAGCGTCAGGCTAATTTGGAACAGAGTTTTCGGATTTTATTCCAATTAAATCAGTATGTCTTACCAGTCTTATATGTTTTTCTTTTTATCATTTCTTTCTTGACAGGAGAGATTCAGTTACTAGCCTTCTTGCTTGTAGGAGCTATCCATATTTATATCAATGTGATGCAATTATCTATGGTAAAACGTTATTTCAAATAAAGGAGTTCCTATGATTCGTGTTGAAAATGTAAGCAAAAGTTTTGGAGGCAAGAAAGCTCTGAATCATATTTCTTTTGAGATTCAAGAAGGTGAAATTTTTGGCTTCCTAGGACCGTCAGGTTCAGGTAAAACAACTATGATCAATGTTTTGACGGGTCAGTTAGCTGCAGATCAGGGTGAGACCGTTCTCCTAGGAAAGTCCTCTCGAAATTTAACTTCAAATGATTTGGAACAAATCGGGATTGTTAGTGATGGCAGTGGTTTTTATGAAAAGATGAGTCTTTACAAAAATCTTCTCATCTATGCTAAGTTATATGGTCTCAAGTCAGACAGAGTAAATCAGGTGCTCCAACAGGTTGGATTGGCAGATGCTAAAGATATTATCGCAGAAAAACTATCTACAGGAATGAAACAACGAATGTTCTTGGCCCGTGCCCTTCTGAATGCTCCTAAGATTCTCTTTCTAGATGAGCCAACCAGTGGCTTAGACCCTACAACATCTAAGATGATTCATACCCTACTTCAAGGATTAAAGCAGGCGGGGACAACTATCTTTCTGACCACGCATGATATGCATGAAGCAACTCTGCTTTGTGATCGCTTATCTCTTTTAAATAAGGGAAACTTAATAGAGTATGGAAGTCCACAAGATATTATCCAGAAGTACCATGTGGTTAAGAAAGTACGTGTGGTTTATAATGATGGACGAGAACAGATAGTTCCATTTGAAGAATTGCCACATTTAGACACGACAGATTTGATGGTGGTTCACTCTTGTGAGCCGACTTTAGAAGAAATCTTTATCAGATTAACAGGAGAAAAGTTAGATGTTTAGAAAATTAAATGCCCTACTATGGTTAAGATTACAAGTCCTTATTAGCAATTCAACTTTGTTAGCGACTTTATTGATGCCTTTTGGTATTGCTGTTCTATATAATGAATTCATGAATAAGAATGGAGAATTGAGTATGTTTCTCCTCTCTACGAGTTTGACCATGGCCTTGAGTATGGGAAGTGGTTATATGGTATCGATTATGATGGCAGAAGATAAGGAAAAACGAAATCTTAAATCACTCATCCTAAGTGGTGTGACAGCAACAGAATATACTTTCAGTATGCTTGTTCTCCCTATTCTGATAATGTTACTTGCTATGATTGTACTTCCCATCTATCTTAAAGTAGATCTATCTGGTTATTTATTTGCCTACGTTATCTATTTGCTCCTAGCAACGATTAGTATTATTTTTATCAACATTCTAATCGGTGCGGTGTCAGATACTCAATCTAAAGCGCAAGTTTATAGTATCTTCCCTATGTTAATTGTCTCTGTTTTACCTATAATTGCTCTTCAAAATGATACGGTTCAGAAAGTATTGGATTACTCTTTTATTGGTCCAATTGTAAATCTTTTAAATAAAAAAGGTGGAGAAATATCTTTTTCTAACATCGGCATGTTACTTGCCTGGGTACTTGTGTTAGGAATAGCAAACCTCTTTGTATTGAAAAACAGTTATAAAGCAAGATAGGAGACTTTTATGAAATTACTTAAAAATTTTGGCTGGTTTCTTCTAGCCCTTCTATCCTTTGTGTTTATCTATGGTACCGTTCAGAGTGGGGCTGTAGAAGCTTTGAATCTAGGCGCTTCACCCTATGCTACTACCTTGCTCTATGTGGTCTTGGCTGGAGTATATGTGTACGTCATTTATAAATGGTATCAGAAAGCTCCTGTCCATATTGAGAAGAGTAGTTTTAACCGATTTATTTGGCTCCCTGCCTTGGTTTGGTTCTTATCTCTTGTCGTTCAATTTTTCCTACCAAATGATCCTTCGGTAAATCAGCAAACAGCGACAGACCTGACCTTGGCTCAGCCACTTTTCTCATTCTTTGCGGTCGTTATTTTTGCTCCTTTGACGGAAGAACTTATCTTTAGAGGGATGTTAGCACGCTACCTCTTTCCTAAGCAGGACAATAGTAAACAAACTCTGCTTTTCCTTCTGGTAACAAGTGTTCTATTTGCCTTGATTCATTTCCCAGGAACTTTGCAACAGTTTTTGGTTTATGCTAGTCTAGGATTGAGTTTGGGGCTGGCTTATGTAAGTCGAAAAGGTCTTCTTTACAGCATTTCTCTTCACGCTTTGAATAATTTAGTCAGCTTTTTGATGATTCTCATGCTATAATAGAGTCAGGAGGTCACATGAAACGAGTAATTTTATTAGCAGTGATTCAAGCAGTTGTTCTATTTTTCATCATTGGGGCGCTAGCTTATGCCTTCAAGGGCGATTTCTTCTACAACTATCTAGCAGTTGTCTTTGCCCCTATTGCAGGTGTCTTGCGCTTTGGGACAGCCTACACAACGGAAATTGTCTTGCCTCGAAAGGCAGCCGAAATTGCTGAAAAGCGTAAAGCAGGCAACAATTCAAAATAAAAGAGTCCGGTGAACTTCATCGGATTTTTGTATGGGCGTCGATTTTTAGAGTCTTCACTTGATTTTTAAAGACTGGCAAACTTTTCTGATGATTTTCATGAAGAGCCTGCGCTTTTATGGTAAAATAGTAACAGAATAAAAGAGGAGAGAAACAATGAAACGTAGTATGTATGCTGGTCGTGTTCGTGAGGAACACATCGGACAAGAAATGACCTTGAAAGGATGGGTTGGCCGTCGTCGTGACCTTGGTGGTTTGATCTTTATCGACCTTCGTGACCGTGAAGGAATCATGCAGTTGGTTATCAACCCTGAAAAAGTATCTGCAGAGGTTATGGCAACAGCTGAAAGCCTTCGTAGCGAATTTGTTATCGAGGTGACTGGACAGGTCGCTGCGCGTGAGCAAGCCAATGATAAGTTGCCAACTGGTGCAGTTGAGTTAAACGTGACAGCTCTGACAGTGCTTAATACAGCTAAGACAACCCCATTTGAGATTAAGGATGGCATTGAGGCCAATGACGATACACGTTTGCGTTACCGTTACCTTGACCTTCGTCGCCCAGAAATGTTGGAAAATCTTAAACTTCGTGCCAAGGTGACCCATTCTATCCGTAATTACTTGGATGAGTTGGAGTTTATCGACGTAGAGACACCATTCCTTTCTAAGTCAACTCCTGAAGGGGCGCGTGACTATTTGGTGCCATCTCGTGTCAATAAAGGGCATTTTTACGCTCTTCCTCAAAGTCCACAAATCACGAAACAACTTTTGATGAATGCTGGTTTTGACCGTTATTATCAAATCGTTAAATGTTTCCGTGATGAGGACTTGCGTGGTGACCGCCAGCCTGAGTTCACTCAGGTCGACTTGGAAACGTCTTTCCTTACTGAGCAAGAAATCCAAGATATCACAGAAGGTTTGATTGCGCGCGTGATGAAAGAAACAAAAGGAATCGAAGTGACGCTTCCATTCCCTCGCATGAAATACGATGATGCTATGGCTCTTTACGGTTCTGACAAGCCAGATACCCGTTTTGACATGTTGCTTCAGGACTTGACAGCAGTGGTCAAAGGTGTAGACTTTAAAGTCTTTTCAGAAGCACCTGCTGTAAAAGCAATTGTGGTCAAAGGAGCTGCGGACAACTATTCACGTAAAGACATCGACAAGATGACGGAAGTAGCCAAACAGTATGGTGCCAAAGGTCTTGCTTGGGTTAAGGTTGTTGATGGAGAATTAAACGGACCAGTTGCTAAGTTCTTGACAGGTATCCAAGCAGAATTGACAAGAGCGCTTGCTCTTGAAGATAAGGACTTGGTTCTCTTTGTGGCAGATACGCTTGAAGTGGCCAATGCAACACTCGGTGCCCTTCGTGGACGTATTGCCAAAGAACTTGGCTTGATTGATAACGATAAATTCAACTTCCTTTGGGTGGTTGACTGGCCAATGTTTGAATGGTCTGAAGAAGAAGGTCGCTACATGAGCGCCCACCATCCATTCACTCTTCCACAGGAAGAGACTGCTCACGAATTAGAAGGTGATTTGGCTAAGGTTCGTGCCATTGCTTACGATATCGTCTTGAACGGTTATGAGCTTGGTGGTGGTAGCCTTCGTATCAACCAAAAAGACCTTCAAGAACGCATGTTCAAGGCTCTTGGTTTCTCAGCTGAAGAAGCAAATGACCAGTTTGGCTTCCTTCTTGAAGCCATGGACTATGGTTTCCCACCACACGGTGGCTTGGCTATCGGGCTTGACCGATTTGTCATGCTCTTAGCAGGAGAAGAAAATATTCGTGAAGTTATTGCCTTCCCTAAGAACAACAAGGCAAGTGACCCAATGACACAAGCTCCTTCAACAGTAGCGCTCAAACAACTAGAGGAACTCAGCTTACAAGTAGAAGAAGATGAAACAAGCAAAACGAATTAAGCGGTGGCGCTATTATCTGCGCCGCTTTGCTTATCAGATAAAAATTTTACGTGTCTTACAAAGCATCTCTCGCGAAAAATATGATGAGAAGATTTCGGCCTCTCTGGTCTATGGTTTTCTATCAGCAGTAGCGGTCAATTTCTTTTTCCAACCTGGGCATGTGTATTCGAGTGGTGCGACAGGTCTGGCACAGATTATCTCTGCATTGAGTAATCACTGGTTTGGTTTTCATATCCCGATTTCGCTAACCTTCTACGCTATTAATTTTCCTTTGATGGTCTTGGCTTGGTATCAGATTGGCCATAAGTTTACGATCTTTACCTTTATCACGGTATCCATGAGTTCCTTCTTTATCCAGTTTGTCCCTGTGGTGACTTTGACGGAGGATCCCATTATCAATGCCCTTTTTGGGGGTGTTGTCATGGGCTTGGGAATTGGTTTTGCTCTTCGAAACAATATCTCCAGTGGTGGAACGGATATCGTCAGTCTGACTATTCGCAAGAAAACGGGTAAGAATGTTGGTAGTATTTCTTTCTTGGTAAATGGGACCATCATGTTGATAGCTGGTTTGACCTTTGGCTGGAAATACGCTCTCTATTCTATGATCACAATCTTTGTCTCTAGCCGTGTGACAGATGCAGTCTTTACCAAGCAAAAACGTATGCAGGCCATGATTGTGACCAATCATCCAGAGAAGGTAATTGACAAAATCCATAAAAAATTGCACCGCGGAGCGACCATGATCCACGATGCAGAAGGAACCTATAATCACGAGAGAAAGGCAGTTTTAATTACTGTCATTACACGTGCAGAGTTTAATGAATTTAAACAGATTATGAAACAGGTGGATCCAAGCGCCTTTGTCTCTGTATCGGAGAATGTTCATATTCTGGGACGATTCGTTGAAACAGAAAATTAGTAACAAAAAAACCAGCGTGAGCTGGTTTTTATTTTTCAATAATTTTGTGGGCAATTAACTGACGGTAACAAATTTGCTTATTGCTTTTAGCATCGTTGATAATCTGGAGGATAGTTTCAAGAGAAACACGACCAAGTTCTAAGCTATTGATATCAACATAGGCCGCCAAGTTGAGCTTGGGATTGACCGAATCGAAGCTGAGAACAGGGACATCCAGTTGATGCTTAGCGATATAGTCACAGACCCCTTCGGCTAGGAGACTATCGGTTGTAATGATAGCATCAATCTGTGGATCATGCTGAAAAAGGAGTTTACTAAATTGATACCCTTTTTCTTCCAGGAACTCCGTTGCAAAATAGGTCAAATTTCCGTCAATGGGCAGTTGGTGTTGTTTGAGGGCTGACTCGTAGCCTGTTAAACGGTCTTGCGTTACGAAGAGTCGCTTCGTCCCTCCAATGAAGGCAATTCGTTTGCAGCCTTTTTTGATGAAATATTCGGTTGCATCAAAACCAGCTTGAACATTGTCATTATCGACAAGAGGGATAAAGGGTGAAATGGATTTTCCTAGGATAAGGAAGGGGAACTGCTCATCAGCGACCAGCTTGACCAAGGGATCCTCCTCTTCGGCATAAAGGAAGATTAAACCATCCACACGTTTGCCGTAAACCATCTGTGAAATAGCTTTAAGACGCTCTTTTTCATCTTTCCCTGTTGCAATCTGAATAGCGTAGTGGTTTTCAGAAGCGACTTGGGCGATACCACGGAGGACAGATGGGAAGAAAGGATTTTGATAGAAGGCGTCTGAGTCGTCAGGAAGGACCAAGCCGATAACTTGGGTATAACTGCTTACCAAACTACGAGCGTTGAGGTTGGGGTGGTAATTAAGCTCCTTCATAGCCTTGCGAACACGTTTTTTTGTTTCGTCGCTAATGGTTGATTTATTTTGAATAACACGGGTTACAGTTGAAGGCGAAACACCAGCAGCCTTGGCCACGTCTTTAATCGTAACGGGCATAAAAATCTCCTATTTATGGTAATCTGGATCACGGAAATGTGTTTTATAAAAGATAGTGACCAGATACAGAACAAAAAGAATGTTTTGTACAGTTATCAGGGTTGTCATATTTTGGCCAAGTAATCCCAAAATAAGCGTAATCAGAGTTGGTAATCCTAAACAGTTCAAGATAAAATGGTAGCACTCTTTAAATGTTCTAAATGAAAAGAGGCGTGATTTCTTAGTAATATAAAGGAGAAGACTGGCTCCCAGAGAGACGATAAAGAAATTCAAACCAAAGAGGAAGCTCGCACCGAGAACTAGGAAGAGACTGATATAGACACGATTCTGCTGGTACCAGTCTTTAGAAATTGCTTGGGTCAAGCTATCTTTGCTTTTGAAACTCTCAGTTTCAATCGCTCGGTAAGAGATGCGGGTCAGCTCTTTACTCTCCTTGCTGATGACTAGTTCTTTCGTATCGAAATGCAGTTGCAAGTTCTTAGGTAATTCCTTGCTTTGACTTGGACCGATTAAAAGAGAAGGTGCTTGATTAGCTGTTCCTGTATAAGTTAATGTGCCATCAACAATTCTAGCATGTTCAGAGAGATCCTGGACAACCTCATCTGTAAGAGGTTCATAGACATTATCGATAAAGGTTTCTAGCGGATAAGTCTCCTGGGAGCTGTTTTGGATGGCAATGGGTACCATAGACAAGCTGATAAGGAAGATACTGGTAAAGAGAAGCTGAAACCAGTTGAGTCCGAAACGTTTGGATAGGGGCTTACGAAATCCCCAAATACTTGAAAAATAAGAAAATGGATATGGAAGCATTTGTATCTTTCTAAAAGGTGTTTTCTATATG
>NZ_CAJZDT010000007.1:0-30195 GCF_915066115.1 uncultured Streptococcus sp.
GCAATGATTTCATCAGCTGGTTGCGAAGCCTCGTAAGCTTGATTGACAGACTCTGTCAACTTGGAGATTAATCGCCGTAGCATGGCCTTCTCTGCAACGATTTTAGCATAATACTCCGCATTAGCAGAAGTTGGCACAGAATTGACAATTTCAACCAGGTAAGACAAGCCACCAATATTCTGTAAATCACCTTGATTATCAAGAATGGTACGAACCGTTGTTGCATCTATAGCATCGCCACGATCGGATAAATCGACCATAGCTTGGAAAATCAAACGATGGGCATACTTAAAAAAGTCCCGAGACTCAATATATTCTCGAACAAAAACAAGCTTACTCTCGTCAATAAAGATAGCCCCTAAAACGGATTGCTCAGCTAAGATATCTTGAGGTTGTACTCGTAACTCTTCTACTTCTGCCATCAGACTTCCCTTCCTTTTACAATCTTGTCAAGAAGGTGTAAATTTATCCTTCTTTCACACGAAGATTGATTACACTTGTGATATCTTGATAGATTTTCACTGGCACATCGATCAAACCAACTGCTCGAATCGGAGCTTGTACTTGAATATGACGTTTATCAATCTTAATTCCAAATTGCTTTTGCAATTCTTCTGCAATCTTCTTATTGGTAATAGAACCAAAAGTACGGCCATCTGGACCAACTTTTTCAACAAATTCTACAACAGTTTCTTCTGCTTCAAGTTGGGCTTTAATTGCTTTTGCTTCTGCAATCATCTCAGCGTGAGCTTTTTCTTCAGATTTTTGTTTACCACGAAGTTCACCTACCGCTTGAGCAGTCGCTTCTTTGGCTAGATTCTTTTTGATAAGAAAGTTTTGTGCATACCCTGTCGGTACTTCCTTAATTTCACCTTTTTTACCTTTTCCTTTAACATCTGCTAAAAAGATTACTTTCATTCTTCTTTCTCCTTTTCCTTTATTTCATTTAATACAATTTCTGTCAGTTTTTCACCTGCTTCTGACAAGGTTAAATCTTTAATTTGAGCTGCTGCCAAATTAAAGTGACCTCCACCTCCCAGCTCTTCCATAATCCGTTGTACATTCAGTTTACTACGACTTCGAGCTGAGATAGAGATAAATCCTTGTGTATTCTTCGCAAGAACAAAACTCGCTTCAATACCTGACATAGCTAACATGGCATCTGCTGCCTTACTAATAACAACTGTATCATAGCATTTCGAGTCCGTAGCCTCTGCTATCAATACATCTGAACCTAATTTACGCCCCTGTAAAATCAGTTCATTAACCTCACGATATTCTTCAAAATCTGTTGCAGCGATTTCTTGGATAGCAATACTATCACTTCCTCTCGTTCTGAGATAGCTAGCAACATCAAATGTCCGACTAGTCACTCGTGAGGTGAAATTTTTAGTATCCAACATCATACCAGCCATCAAAACACTGGCCTGCATACGACTCAAACGATTTTTCTTAGAATTCTGGAACTGAATCAATTCCGTTACCAACTCACTGGCACTGCTTGCACCACTTTCGATATAAGTGATAACTGCATTGTCTGGGAAATCCTGATCCCGTCTGTGGTGATCGATGACGATGGTTTGGGTAAATAAATCATAAAAATCTTTTGATAAAGTTAAGGCTGTCTTTGAATGGTCTACAAGAATCAACAAAGAACGATTGGTCACCAAACCCATTGCCTCCTTAACAGACAACAACTTCGTAACTCCTTCTTTTTCTAAGAATGAAACAGCTCGTTCAATATCCGGCGACATTTGTTCTTCATCGTAAAGAGCATAGCTATTTTGAGTCACATTGCTGGCAAATAACTGCATACCTACAGCAGAACCCAAAGCATCCATATCAAGGTTTTTGTGACCAACTACAAAAACCTGATCTACACTTCTAATTTTATCTGAAATAGCTGTCATCATAGCGCGCGTACGTGTCCGTGTACGCTTGATTGACGCCGCAGATCCACCACCAAAATAAACGGGATTTTTCGTTTCGTCATTCTCTTTGACAACCACCTGGTCGCCACCACGCACTTCAGCCAAGTTCAAGTTGAGCAATGCAACTTTCCCTATCTCATCATGATTTCCATCACCATAAGAAAATCCCATACTTAAGGTCAAAGGCAACTGTCTTTGTTTCGACTCTTCTCTAAAAGCATCAATAACAGAAAATTTATCATTCATCAACTCTTCAAGTACGGTATAATCAGTAAAAAGATAAAACCGATCCATACTCACTCGACGAGAAAACATAGCGTATTTACCAGCAAATTCTGAAACAAAATTGGCTACAAAACTATTGATATGACTAATATCAGACTCTGATGTTTCATCTTCTAAATCATCGTAGTTGTCAACAGAAACGATTCCAATCACAGGCCGACTCGTTACTAACTCGACAGTCGCTTCATATTCTCCAGACACATCAAAGAAGTAAAGAACTCCAGATACCTTGTCCATATGAACCGAATAACGGGTCTCACCCAAGGTGGCATAAGAACCTGGATTCCCTACAGAAGCCTTTATAATTGTTTGAATTAATGCCACATCAATCTCTCCAGCCTCATTAGTCAAGATTAATTCAGCATAAGGATTAAACCATTCAACTTCACCTGACGACAAGTCTAATTTAATAACTCCAACAGGCATCTGTTCTAACAAGGTTGTCAAACTTTCTTCAGCTTGGTGGTTTACATACTGGATTTGTTCTACTTCACTCTTTGAGTAGTAGTCTCTCTGATGGATGAATAGTAAAATATATGAACCCAAAATAAGTAGCAAAAGAAATAGCGTTACCAGTGTATTCGTTACAAAAACAAGTTGCACAGATAGCACTCCGAACGCCACTATTCCTAATATTAAGGGGAAAATAGGACTTACATAAAATTTTTTCATTCCAAACCTCTTGGCACCCATTATACCATAATAACCACCAAAAAGCGACTTTTTAAAAGTGTAATCAGTAATTCTATCAATTATAAGAAAAAGGAGGTTTACAATTCAGTAAACCTTCCTTTACACATATTGAAATTAAGATTCTTTAACTTCTAACAAGCCAATCTCGCCATCCTCACGACGATAAATCACATTGGTTGTCTGATCTTCAACATCCACATAGATAAAGAAATCATGTCCCAACAAATCCATCTGTAGAATAGCTTCTTCCAAATCCATTGGTTTTAAATCAATTTGTTTTGAACGAACAACTCTAGATTGGACAACATTTGGATCTTCCACCAAAGCATCTGTAAATAATTGACTAGTTGCTACCTTGTTTTTATTTTTACGCTCGATTTTTGTTTTATTTTTACGAATCTGACGTTCAATTTTATCGGTTACAAGGTCAATTGAACCATACATATCTTGAGACACATCTTCTGCACGAAGAGTAATTGATCCAAGTGGAATCGTTACCTCCACTTTAGCAGTTTTTTCACGATACACCTTCAAGTTAACTCGAGCATCTAACTCTTGTTCAGCTTGAAAATACTTTTCGATCTTTTCGAGTTTAGAAACTACATAATCACGAATTGCTTCTGTTACTTCTAGGTTTTCACCACGGATACTATATTTAATCATATGAGTACCTTCTTTCTAAACATTTTTGTTTTTCTGATTTCATTATAACGCTTTCATTTTATTTTTGCAAATTTTTTCCTCATCTTACAAGGGAAAATGTTTTTACATCCTCAGCACCAGCTTCTTCCAACAGTTTCTTCACACGATTTATAGTTGTTCCAGTAGTATAGATATCATCTATAAGTAGGATTTTTTTAGGAATAGTAACTCCACTTTTGACAAAGAAAGGAAGTTCTGTTGCCAAGCGTTCTGAACGATTTTTGGAAGAACTGGCCCGCTCTTCTCTCTTCTCTAGTAAGTCTTGAAAAGAGAACCCTGCTGCTTCAACTAAACCTTCAACCTGGTTAAATCCCCTCTCGAGCAATCTTTCAGGACTTAGGGGAATTACAACAAATTGATACTCTTTATACTTTTTTAACTCCTCACTTAAAACTGAAGCAAAAACTTTTCTTAAAAGGAAGTCTCCATCAAACTTATACCGACTGAAAAAATCCTTCATAGCTTGATTGTAAGTAAAAATCGCTCTATGACTAACCTCAACTCCTTCTTTACACCAAAATCGACAATCTTGACACTTCGTTGACAAACCTGTTTTCATACAGTTTGAACAGTTCTCTTCTCCAATCCTCTCAAAAGTAGAGTCACAGTCTGAACAAAGACAAGAGTCATCATTCTTCAGAAGCAAGAGACTACTAAAAGTTAAAACAGCCTTCATAGTCTGCCCACATAACAAACACTTCATAGACCCGCCTCCTTATTCATCTGCTGAATTTCCTTAATTGCCTTCTTGATTGAAGTATTTAACCCATCATGGAAAAAAAGCAAATCTCCTGTCGGTCTGTCCATACTCCGACCGACACGTCCTCCAATCTGTATTAAACTAGACTTGGTAAACAGACGATGATTGGCCTCTACTACGAAAACATCTACACAAGGGAAGGTAACTCCACGCTCCAATATTGTCGTACTGATAAGTATTGCCAGTTCTCCATCTCGAAAAGCTTGCACCTGCTCTAATCGATTTTCTGTGATAGAAGATACAAAGCCAATTTTCTCATTTGGAAATTGCTCCTGTATGATTTCTTTTAGCTGTTCCCCTTTTTTAATTTCTGAAGCAAAAATGAGTAACGGATAAGCTGTCTTTCTCTGCTTCTCAATATAAGACTTTAGCTTTGGTGACAACCGACTTTTCTCTAAACAGTGATTAAAATCTGATAACCAGACAGGTTTAGGAATAATCAAAGGATTTCCATGAAATCGTCTTGGTAAACTCAATCGTTTTAATTCTCCGATGCGAACCTTCCTATCTAACTCATCTGTAGAAGTTGCTGTTAAAAAGATTCTCAAGCCATTCTCCTTTACACTATTCTTGACAGCATGGTAAAGCATGGAATTGTCAACATAAGGAAAGGCATCTACTTCATCCACTATCAGCAAATCAAAAGCTTGATAAAACTTCAATAACTGATGGGTCGTCGCAACAACTAGTGGTGTTCGAAAATACGGCTCTGATTCTCCGTGTAGTAAAGATATCTCGCAAGCAAAATCATCTTGCAGGCGCTTGTACAGCTCCAAACAAACATCTATGCGAGGACTAGCCAAGCATACTGCACCACCCGCATTAATCACTTTAGCTACTACTTGATAAATCATTTCTGTCTTTCCAGCTCCTGTTACCGCATGAACTAAGGTTGGCTCCTGCTTGTCTACTGCTCGAATCAGTCCCTCTGATACCTTCTCTTGAAAAGGAGTTAATTGACCACGCCATTTAAGAACATCTTGCTTCGGAAAATCCTCCTGCGGAAAATAGTATAAAGCTTGATCACTCCTGACTCGCTTCATCAGTAAACACTCCCGACAATAGTAAGCACCGATAGGTAAATACCATTCTTCTAGAATAGTACTATTACAACGTTGACAGAAAAATTTTCCCTTCTCCTTTCTCATTGCTGGAAGTTTCTCTGCCAACTGACGGTCTTCTTCAGTTAATTCATTCTCCGTAAACAAACGACCGAGATAATTTGGATTTACTTTCATACTTCTTTATTCGTAAAAATCTAGCGCTTTAGATGATTTTTTAGTACAATTAAATCATGGAATTTAGAACAATTAAAGAGGACGGTCAAGTCCAAGAAGAAATCAAAAAATCCCGCTTTATCTGTCATGCCAAGCGTGTTTATAGCGAAGAAGAGGCTCGTAACTTCATTACTGCCATCAAGAAAGAGCACTACAAAGCTACTCATAACTGCTCTGCCTTCATTATTGGGGAACGAAGTGAAATCAAACGTACAAGTGATGATGGTGAGCCTAGTGGGACTGCTGGCGTTCCCATGCTTGGGGTACTAGAAAATCACAATCTCACCAATGTCTGTGTGGTCGTGACACGCTACTTTGGTGGCATTAAACTAGGCGCTGGAGGATTGATTCGTGCTTACGCTGGCAGTGTTGCCTTAGCTGTCAAAGAAATTGGCATCATTGAAATAAAAGAACAGGCTGGCATTGCTATTCAAATGTCTTACGCTCAGTACCAAGAGTACAGTAACTTCCTTAAAGAACATAACCTCATTGAGCTAGATACAAATTTTACAGATCAAGTCGATACGATGATTTATGTTGATAAAGAAGACAAAGAAACTATTAAAGCTGCACTTGTGGAGTTTTTTAATGGAAAAGTTACCTTAACTGATCAAGGTTTACGAGAAGTTGAAGTTCCTGTAAACTTAGTGTAAATAATAGATAATACAGTGTTTCACTGATATTTTCACCGCTACTTTAATTAGCAACATAAAAAGATGCTTGCCAAGACCTACTAGAACAAAAAGAAAACGGATAGCGTTCTCCTTTACACCTATTTACTAGAATTAGCTTATCACAATCGCTTGAAAATTAATGGCTTAGACCTGTGATATAAAAAAATCCTATCACTTCGATAGGATTTCTATATTTTACAAATGGTATAGATAACGTTATACTAGAGATATCTTATACAAAGAGGTATTCATATGTCTATTTATAACAATATTACTGAACTAATCGGTCAAACTCCGATTGTTAAACTCAACAACATTGTGCCAGAAGGTGCTGCAGATGTCTATGTAAAACTTGAAGCATTTAACCCTGGTTCTTCTGTAAAAGACCGTATTGCTCTTAGCATGATTGAAAAAGCTGAACAAGACGGTATTCTGAAACCTGGTTCTACTATTGTTGAAGCAACAAGTGGAAACACTGGTATTGGACTTTCATGGGTAGGTGCTGCTAAAGGGTATAAAGTCGTCATCGTTATGCCTGAAACTATGAGTGTAGAACGACGTAAGATTATCCAAGCTTATGGTGCTGAACTCGTCCTAACTCCTGGTAGTGAGGGAATGAAAGGCGCTATTGCTAAAGCTCAAGAAATCGCTGCTGAACGTAATGGTTTCCTTCCTCTTCAATTTGACAATCCAGCTAATCCAGAAGTACACGAAAGAACAACAGGAGCTGAAATACTAGCTGCTTTCGGTAAAGATGGACTAGATGCTTTTGTTGCTGGAGTGGGTACCGGTGGAACGATTTCTGGTGTTTCTCACGCACTCAAATCAGCAAATTCAAACATTCAAGTTTATGCAGTGGAAGCTGATGAATCTGCTATTCTATCTGGTGAAAAACCGGGACCACACAAAATTCAAGGCATCTCAGCTGGATTTATTCCTGATACACTGGATACAAAGGCTTATGATGGTATCGTTCGTGTAACATCAGACGATGCACTAGCACTCGGCCGTGAAATTGGTGGAAAAGAAGGATTCCTTGTAGGGATTTCTTCAGCTGCAGCTATCTACGGAGCCATCGAGGTTGCCAAGAAATTAGGTACAGGTAAAAAAGTTCTTGCTCTAGCACCAGATAACGGTGAACGTTATCTCTCTACAGCACTCTATGAATTTGAAGTGTAGTCTCCTAAATACACTTAGCCCTTATTATAGGGCTTTTTATTTATACCTTAAAAATAGGAACATCTCCCTATAAAGATCGGCTGCATAGAAAAAAGGAAGCAATTTGGCTTCCTTTTTATTATTAGTTATTCAAGGCTGCTGCCATTGTAGCTGCAACTTCAGCTTCAAAGTCGTTTGCAGCTTTCTCGATACCTTCACCAACTTCAAAGCGAGCGAACTCAACTACTGAAGCGTTAACTGATTCAAGGTATGCTTCAACTGTCTTGCTGTCATCCATGATGTAAACTTGTGCAAGAAGTGTGTAAGCTTGGTCAACTTTAGTGTTGTCAAGCATGAAGCGATCCATTTTACCTGGGATAATTTTGTCCCAGATTTTTTCTGGTTTGCCTTCTGCAGCCAACTCAGCTTTGATGTCAGCTTCAGCTTGAGCAATCACTTCATCAGTCAATTGAGATTTTGATCCATACTTCAAGTGTGGAAGAGCTGGTTTGTTAACCATTGCACGGCTTTCGTTATCTTGGTCGATAACGTGGTTCAATTGTGCCAACTCATCTTTAACGAATTGCTCATCCAATTCTTTGTAAGAAAGAACTGTTGGTTTCATCGCTGCGATGTGCATTGACAATTGTTTAGCAAGTGCTTCGTCTCCACCTTCAACAACTGAAATAACACCGATACGTCCACCGTTATGTTGGTATGCTCCAAAGTGTTGTGCGTCTGTTTTTTCAATCAATGCAAAGCGACGGAATGAGATTTTTTCTCCGATAGTTGCTGTTGCAGATACGTATGCAGCTTCAAGAGTTTCACCTGAAGGCATTGTCAAAGCAAGAGCTTCCTCATTGTTAGCAGGTTTTCCTTCAGCAATAACTTTAGCTGTAGTATTTACCAATTCAACGAATTGAGCATTTTTAGCAACGAAATCAGTTTCAGCGTTGACTTCGATAACTGCTGCAACATTACCGTTAACGTAAACACCAGTCAAACCTTCTGCAGCAACACGGTCAGCTTTCTTAGCTGCCTTAGCCATACCTTTTTCACGAAGCAATTCAATCGCTTTTTCGATGTCACCGTCTGTTTCTACAAGCGCTTTTTTAGCGTCCATAACTCCGGCACCAGATTTTTCACGCAACTCTTTTACAAGTTTAGCTGTAATTTCTGCCATTTTGATTCTCCTATATTTTTTAAAAATAGGAGAGCCGGGCTAAGCCCCGCCCTCCTAGGTAATTACTATTTATATGAATTAAGCGTTGTCGCCTTCTACAACTTCAACGATTTCTTCGATTGAATCTGCTTGAGCTTCTGAAGCTGCAAATTCTGCTTCAACTGCTGCTGCATCTTCACCTTGACGTCCTTCGATGATAGCGTCAGCCAATTTAGCTGTGATCAATTTAACAGCGCGGATAGCGTCATCGTTAGCTGGGATGATTACATCGATATCATCTGGATCAGTGTTTGTGTCAACCATCGCTACAACTGGGATTCCCAATTTTTTAGCTTCTTTAACAGCGATTTGCTCTTTATGTGGGTCAACTACGTACATAACATCTGGGATACGAGGCATATCTTCGATACCACCCAAGAATTTTTCAAGACGTGCACGTTGTTTGTTAAGCAGTGCAACTTCTTTCTTAGGAAGAACTTCGAAAGTTCCATCTTCTTCCATACGTTTGATTTCTTTCAAACGAGCGATACGTTTTTGGATTGTTCCCCAGTTTGTAAGAGTTCCACCCAACCAACGGTGGTTGATGAAGTATTGACCTGAACGTACTGCTTCTTCAGCAACTGCATCAGCTGCTTGTTTCTTAGTACCAACGAACAATACAACGGCATCGTTAGCTGCTGCATCACGCATGAAGTCGTATGCTTGGTCAGCGTATTTTACAGTTTGTTGCAAGTCGATAACGTGGATTCCGTTACGCTCTGTAAAGATGTACTTAGCCATCTTAGGGTTCCAGCGACGAGTTTGGTGACCAAAGTGTACACCAGCCTCAAGAAGTTGTTTCATTGAAATTACTGCCATGAGTATTTCTCCTTTTTGTTTTTTTCCTCTTCTTGACTTCAACTCGCAAAACGACCCAAGGGCAACTGTTTCACAATTCATCAAGAATGAGTATTATCGTTCACACGACAAGTTTCATTCTACCATACTTTTTCAATATTTTCAAGCTATTTTAGTAGATTTTTAAAGTAGGGAATTTCTCAAAGTAACTTCCACTTGACTGGCCAAAGTGAAAGTTAGTCTAAAACGGATTTTTATGGTGTAATTAAGTGTGATACGTTTGAGGAGAGAATAAACTTTTCTTTTGTTCCCCTAATCGCTCTGACCAGAAAGGGAACTTCTTTTGACAACTTAACTCAGGAGGACATCAATCTCGTCTATTCTCATGCCAACAGTGTCAAACGAGCTGCTCTAAATGGAAAGTCATCTTACGAACTCTTTTCCTTTACTTATGGAGAAGAGGTTGATTCCTAAGCTTCTTGGAATGTCTAAAATACTTGCAAAAGACGTCTGTCAGTCTTATAAATTACTCTAACCTAAGTTCTAAAAACTAACCTAAAAAACCATTCAAACGTTTCAGATGATGGGATTTTGTGCGCTCTTTTTTCTATTCATTTCGGCTACAAAAGCGATGAGATCAAGCGTTATTAAAACCAGTGGAACTTACCGGACACGTAATTTCACTATTTTTTTCGATTTTTATCACACTAACCTCCACTTATACTAGAGGTAGAACTTAGTTTGGGAATTCAGCATTAAATTACTGATAAAAACTCTAAATTTAAAACATCCCAACATATACTGCTGGGATGCTCTAATAGCTAAATTTTTTTAATTTAATATAGTGGCAAAATAATTAGTTTATCTTATCTACTTCTAAGTTTCTTACGAATTTTATAAGCTAGATTAAACAAAAAATATAATGAACTAGTTGGATAATTAAACTCACCAGCAAATTCCTCAATAGTAGGATTAAACTTAGATTTAAAGTTAATTAACCCACCCTCTAAATTGTTTTCAATTCCACCCATATTATGAGTCTCAGCCCCTCGTTCAAAAGAATGTTGTGCTGTCTCAAACCATGTAGGAATAGCAGGTTGATAGTGTCTAAATTCTTCATTCATTCCAGCATATAAGTTCTCAGAAGTTTTCCCAAATTCGATGGTTAAAGTACCAGACAATGGGACAATACTATCCCCTCTGTCAATATGGTTCTTAAGAAAAGAAATTTCTTCCTTTAATCGTTTTCTCTCTTGCTGATTCTCTTTTATTTTACCTTCTTTCGTTTTATCTGTAAACTTCTGCTCTGTTTTTAGATTCTTTTCGAATTGTTGCTCAACTTCTTTCAGTCTATTAGGTAGATCTAAAAAGCTCAGTGTGATAAAGGAGTGATCAGGATAAGTATCCAGTAACTTCTGATAATAATCTTTGCCTCGTAAACTGATATTCTTGCGAGACTCTGTTTTCTTCATTAAAAATGAAAAGTCATCTAATAAATCAAGTCCACCAAATTTTACTTCTAATCCTTTATTTCTTGCAGTTCGGATGGCCTGTCTAGTAGACTTAGAAAGTTGATCCAGTGAGAAATTTTCTTTATGAATATTAGCTTGAAAACGTGGTTGTATATTTTCTGCCATATCCTTTGTTAAGCCTGTCCAATAAACTTTATTTTTTTTCAGTTCTTCGACAATTGCTAAAGTCATAGAATTTTGGACAGTTTCTTGGTCAATAAGACCTCTACTGATAAATAAACTTGGGTCAAATTTAACCATTATTGCATGGCTTTTTTTAGCAAGTTTTTTCAACGTTAAAAGAACAAATTTCAGAAGTTCTTTATCTTCATAGTCAATTACTGGACCTCGTGGAATATAAAACATAGAAAGTCCTAATGGTAGCGGCTGAATTAAGATATTTGCTACTCCAACTAATTGATTATCTTTATAAAAGCCAACTCTCTCGTTCCCCCAAGTATCCTTTATCTTGGACCAATCACTACTCTGCAATAAATTTCCTTGAGGATGATTTTCTAAAAATAAATCCCACTCTTTAACATCAACATTTATTTTATACCTAAACATAACTTCAACACCGACTCCCTTAGAAACCATTTTTTATTAACATGCTACACTCGTACTAAATCTCTACGTTTCATTTTACTTTAATTAAATAATTATAAAAATAGAAAATAAGTTCAAGTAATTATATAATGAAATTAATTTTTCCAGCACTATACAAAGGGTGAGATTAATAAGATCTCACCCTTTGTATAGTAATAATCAGTATATTAGTTTGGATAAATGTATCTTACAGTACCTCTTGATGCTGTCGGATTAAACCATCCACGATAATTTCCGATTGGTTGAGTTCCACTTCCATCATAGTTACACTCAGAAACTTGAATACGAGTTGATGATTCAACTGCTGTAACAACTGCTACGTGACCGTATCCTCCATCATCCCAACATGCAATCGCGCCAACTTGTGGTGTAGAACCTGTACGGAAACCTGCAGCTGCTGCACTTGCAGCCCATTGACCGCCATTACCCCAGTAATCACCAGCCCATGGTGCTAAAGTTTTTACTCCCCATGTACATTGACCTACAGGATAGCTTGATGCATTTGTACTGTATGTCGGACGTTGTTTCACTGGTGCAGGAGTATAGCTTGTTGATTCCGCTGAAGCACTACTTGAAGATGATTCAGACGAACTAGATAAAGAAGAAGTAGTTGATACTGCTTGAACTTCTGCTGTAAAAGTTGTATTTCCAGAGGCAACGACTTTTTGTTGTTGACTTGCTTGTTTAGCTTTATAAGCTGCTTCTGCTTCTGCAGCTGCTTTAGCTTCTGCTTCTGCTGCAGCTTTTTTCTCAAGTAAACTTGCTTTTTCATCCTCTGCAGTAGCCTTTTCAGCAGCAAGATTCAATTCTGCAGCTTTCAACTCAGCTTGTTTTGTAGTTAATGATTGGGCATCATCAGCTAGTTTTTGCTGATTTGCAATAACTGTATTAATTGCATCATTGTTTGCTACTTGTTTTTCAGAAATAGCTTGTTTATCTGCTTTTTGTTGTTCCAACATTTTGTTGTTTGCAGATACGATTTCACTCATTGCAGCAACACGCGAAATAGCTTCTGTAATTGATTTTGAGTTTACAATTGTATTAATGTAACTAGTTGCAGCTCCATTTGTTTGAGCACTACGAGCTTGTTTTTGCAATGAATCATTACGAGATACAATATTCTTAGAAAGTTCTGTAATTTCTCCCTCAAGCTTTTTAGATTCTGCTTGTAATCTATCATTTTCAGATTGCAAGTTTGATTGCTCTGTTTGAATAGCAGATACTTGCTCCTGAACTTGATCAACTTGTTTTTGGGCTTCTTGTTGTTGTGCTGTTAAGTTACTAATTTTATTATCTTGAGCAGCAATTTTGTCATCAGTAGTTTCTGCATGCGCAGTTGTTAAAACAGCTGCTTGAGAAACCATTACTGTACTTAGTAAAAGTGACGCTAAGATTTTTTTCTTCATATTCCGTAGATACTCCTTCTTTTAAAGACATTACTAGTATACCAAAAAAAGGCCTAATGAATATTACGCCTTTGTTACATTTTTATTTCTTTCTTATAGGTAAAATTTTTCAAAAATAAACTGAAAAGTAATCATCCATATAAGGTTCAAAATCATTGATGGTACTAAACTATAGACTATAAACAAAGACATACTATCTACAGTTAAACCTACCACTATTGCAAGTATATAAGCTCCCATCTCAAATAGAAAAGTCATGACAATAATTGCCAGCATTCTCGTCCAACGATTCAATAAAATAACACTATTAAATTTATGG
Source organism: uncultured Streptococcus sp. (assembly GCF_915066115.1). Lineage (GTDB taxonomy): Bacteria > Bacillota > Bacilli > Lactobacillales > Streptococcaceae > Streptococcus. The sequence continues at coordinate 13,343 of NZ_CAJZDT010000007.1, forward strand.
AGAAATGCCCCCAACAAGACAAATAACAGAGTCGCAATCCCTATCAAGTGGAAAAAGTAAATGTCATAAACCAAACCCACTACAAAACAATAAGCTAAATAGAGATACTCTGATACTTCAATCGTCTCAAATAAGAGAAACAAAAATAGAAAATGACTGGCCAACTGCACGTGGGGAAATAATGAGCCAAAAAGCTGGCTAATATGGGCATCAATTAGAACAAAGAAAGGAAGCAATAAAAACACTCCAACCCGCTTCAGCTGTCTCATTATGAATTCCCCACTAATTCTATCACATTCACATTATGAGTATCTGCACTCAATTTAACAGCTACTTCTCGTGTCAAATAGTCCGTACTATGCGTTGTAGCAACCACTTCACCAACAGGAATATCAGCAACATTAAAGTTTCCTAATCCACCAGTGGTCACCTTATCTCCTGCACTAATATCGCCACTACTATTTAATTGACTAATTTTGAGAACTTCATTTTCCTTGTCATAGCCAACAATAATCCCATAAATTGTAGTAGAACCATGTTGAATTTTAACAGAAATCTTATCAGCATTTTCCGTATTTGTCAAAAGGTTGACCATGGTAGAGTTCTCCTCTACTTTTGAAACACTCCCAATCAAGCCACCATTTGCAATAGCTAACATGTTCTCAGAAGCTCCTTTTGATTTGCCTACATCTAAGGTCAATTCCTGTTTCCAAGATACTGGAGAACGCATAATAACATCTGCTGCTAAAGTCTTTGTGGCTTGTAATTTAGACTTCATATCAAGCAATTGGCGCAGTTGTTCATTTTCCGTCTTTAAACTTTCCGCCTCATTTGATTTAACTTCTAATTGGTAAATCTGTTTCTTCAAACTTTCATTTTCATTATATGTTCGTGTCAAATGTGCCAAATCTGATTTAACAGAATCAAACCACTGAAAAGGTTTTTGCACAACTCTATCAACCAATGAAATTCCATCTCCTAATTTTGTCACAATTGTACTTGAATAAGTCGTCGCCAAGAGAGCTGAGACAAGCAGAACAGTAACAAAAACAATCATGACATATTTTGATTTTTTAAAACGGTTCATATCCCTACCTTTATATCAAAAACTGTTACAGTAACTTTTTTATAAATTCCTGAAAGCTACTAAGATTTTAAGAAAAATAAGCAACAACCAAGTACGAGAATAACAAGGATTGCTAGCGTATCTTTTCGAGTCCATTTCAATTGTCGGTATTGACTTCTGCCTTTCCCACCCTGATAACCACGCGCTTCCATGGCGATAGCCAAGGAATCCGCACGTTTTAAACTTGTCGCAAAAAGAGGAATCAAAATAGGAATCATGGCCTTTACTTTTTGAACAATACTTCCTTCTCCAAAATCCACTCCACGCGCTTTCTGTGCATTCATAATCCGCGTCGTATCATCCATTAAGGTCGGAACAAAACGCAAACTCATGGACAGCATTAATCCAATTTCATGAACTGGAACTTTCACACGCTTTAAAGGTGCTAATAAAGCTTCGACAGCTGATGCCAAACTTAAGGGCATGGTCGTTAAGGTTAACAAAGTTGAAAAGAAAATAATCAATACAAAGCGACAAAAAATAATCCCAGCTTGTTGCAAAGCATAATCCGTGATTCTCACAAATGAAAACTCAAATAAAACATTCCCATTAGAAATGAAAAATAGTTGAAAAATAGTTGTGAAGGCAATCAAGAAAAACATAGACTTCAAGCCCTGAATAAACAATGAAAGAGATACTCCTGACAAGGCAATAAAAATCCCTGTCGCTATAAAAAGAATCAAATTCGTCAAGGGATTATTAGCCCAAAAAACGATCAAAATCAGTAGCATCATAGCCAGTAATTTACTACGTGGATCCAATCGGTGAACAATCGAATCCCCTGGGATATAACGCCCCAAAATCATACTATCCATTTAGCGACTCCTTGAACTCCTCTATCTTAATCGGTAATCGTTTAAATGCCACGCCTCTATCAACCAATCGTTTACAAAAAGCTGTAATCTTAGGTACTCCCAACTGAACTTCTTCCATAAAAACAACATCTTGAAAGACATCACTTGGTTTACCACCCTTCACTAAACGTCCCTTTTCCATCACATAGACTTGATTCGCATATTCAGCAACATCATCCATCAAATGCGTTACTAAGACAATGGTCATCCCTGACTGGTGGAGTTTTTTAAACAAATTCATCAACTCTTTTCTACCTAAAGGATCTAGACCTGCCGTGGGCTCATCTAAGACTAATATAGCTGGTTCCATGGCAAGTATGCCTGCAATGGCGACACGTCTCATTTGTCCACCTGACAGCTCAAACGGACTGCGATCAAAAAGTGATTCCTCAATTCCAACCAAAGCCAGTTTCTCACGCGCAATCTTCTCCGCATCTTCTTCAGAAACTCCAAAATTTTGCGGTCCAAAAGCAACGTCTTTCAAAACCGTTTCTTCAAAAATCTGATTTTCAGCAAACTGAAATACCAAGCCAACCTGTTTTCTAATTTGACGAATATCTTTATTTTTAGAAGTCGAAGTGATTAAGGTATCAAAAACTCGTACACTTCCTTGACTTGGCACCAATAAACCATTTAAAAGTTGTAAAATAGTCGATTTGCCACTACCTGTATGCCCAATTAAGGCCGTATAAGAACCATCTTCAATCGTCAAAGAAACATCCGACAAAGCTGTTGAGGCTAAGGGAGTCCCTTCTTGATATGTAAAACTCACATTTTCTAGAGCAATTCCCATAGCTTATCCTCTAGCTCACTTTCTGTCAAATAATTTTCAGGCAAATCATAGCCATTCTGGCTTAAAGAATTTTTTAATTGATTAGCAAAAGGATAGTCTAATCCAATTTGATCTAAATCATTTCGAGAGAAAAGTTCTCTCGGGCTACTAGTTGATTCAATCTCCCCTTTTTTCATGACCAATACGCGATCACTCATGGCAACTTCTTCCAAATCATGTGTAATGGAAATGACCGTCATATCATAGTCTTTTCGAATTCCTTTTACTGTCTCAATAAGTTCTCTACGCCCCTCAGGATCCAACATACTCGTTGCCTCATCTAGAATTAGAATCGCTGGTCTTAAGGCTACAACACCTGCAATAGCAACACGTTGCTTTTGACCACCTGATAGACGTGCTGGCTCTATCTTTTTAAAGTCCAACATGCCAACCAAATCCAGAGCTTCTTCCACTCTCTTTTTCATTTCTTGACGAGAAAGTCCCTGATTTTCCAAACCAAAGGCAACATCATCTTCAACAGTCGCTCCAACAAATTGATTATCTGGATTTTGAAAAACCATACCGATTTGACGACGTATGCTCCAAACATTCTCCTCAGTCAACTGTTGGCCATTGATTACAATCTCTCCGGATTCTGCTTCCAGTAAGCCATCAATTAAGCGAACCGTTGTTGATTTACCACTACCATTATGCCCTACAATCGAAAGCCATTCTCCACGTTTCACGTGAAACGTAATATCCTTCACATCATAGTATTCCTGACTTTCCTTATAGCGAAAAGAAAGATTTTTTACATCAATTACTGATTTCATTTCGAACCAAATGTCCCTTTAAATACATAGGCACTACCCTTGAAATAATCATAACCAGAGTAGATAGTGAAAAACAAGGCTACATAAAGTAGAACTTGACCAAGCAAAATCCAATGTAATAGCAAGAAAACAATGGCAAACATCTGACTAAAAGTTTTAATTTTTCCAGGCATTGCTGCTGCTAAAACTGTCCCACCAGTTTCAACTAATAAAAGTCTTAAACCTGTTACAGCCAACTCACGACAGATGATCACTGCAACAATCCAAGCTGGAGCCATACCTAACTCAATCAGCATAATAAAAGCAGACATAACTAGTAACTTATCCGCCATAGGATCTGCAAATTTGCCAAAATTACTGACCACATTCCATTTACGAGCTAAATATCCATCTAAATAGTCGGTAATACTGGCAATAGCAAATATAATAGCTGCTACTATATGACTTTCTAGCGAATTTCCTATCGTTAAAATAAAGATAAAAATAGGTATAAAGAGAATTCGACCTATTGTTAAGAGATTGGGAATTTGTTCTTTTTTCATTCGTTTTTCCTTAATTTCTAGTAAAGGTTACAGTGATTTGTCCAGTTTGAGCTGTTAATTTCGATAAATCAACAGTCTGATTATCTACTGTTAAAGCAACACCTTTGACAACACCTAAAGTAATGGTCACAGGATTTTTTGTTGAAACTGTTGTTTCTGCACTTTTATTATCCGGTGATAAGGTCACACCACCCTCAAGCTCACTTTCTGAAACACTAACCCAACTTCTAGCATCTGAAACCGATAATTGCAATTTTGCGGTTTCCTTACTTGTTTTATAAGCGATTTCTACATAATTTCCTTCACCTGATACACTTATAACTGGTTCAATATTCGAAGAGCTACTTGATGAACCACTACTTGAAGATGGAGTTACAGAACTAGTCGAACTTGTTGCTTGGACTACACTATAACTAGACGTAGATGAATTCTCCGGTTGAGTCTGGAGATAATTCCAAACATAATAAGTCACAAAAATGACAATCGATAGGGCAAAGAGTATAAAATAAAATAAAGGTAAAAATGATGTCTTATTTTTCTTACTGGAACGTCTCCTGCCTGTTAACTCGTCTTCATCAACATCTACTTCCTCATACGTAATCATGCTCCCAGAATCATAAGCATCCAAGACAATTCTCTCATCAAGCTCAACTGCCCACGCATACTTTCGTAAAAAAGAACGAGTATAAAATGGACTAGGAAGTTGATCAAAATCATCAGCTTCCATCGCCTCCAACATATCCAACTGAATTTCTGTTTTTTTGTGTAATTCTTCTAGAGTCAACCCTTGGTTGGTTCTAGCTAAACGTAAAACCTCACCAATTGTTTTTTTCCTCATACTTGTCATTCCTTCTTTCTAGTGTCTATTATGATAGGTTGCTACGATGGGAATATTGTAAAATCAACTATATCACCATCATATATTAAATGATGTCCAGCATCAAGGACATCCTCTAAATTAATTTCCTGTAAAATCTTTGGTAAATCAAAGATTGTCTCACCCTGTCCAAAAGCATCATATTGCGTTGCAATAAATTCAAGAGAGTTCATGCTACTGAAAAATTCTCCAAACATTTCTCTTTTTATAATATCTAAATGATCCTCTGTAATATCTGAATCCTTTGTAAAATTACGAATAGCCTTCCTAAACTGATGAGATAAAGCAACTGGCTCTTTTGTATCCATTGTCAACATAACAAAATGAAAGCGACTTGTTACTTCAACTTCCAGAGATAAGGACGCATCAATTTTACCTGATTCATATAATTTTTGAAAACGATCCGAAGTCCAACCAAACATCATTGCAAACAATAATTTTAATAAAATATGATGTCGATAGCAATCCGCCTCATCAACTTCTCGATTACCTCTAATCCCAATCGCTAGTTTAGGAGAAGACACTTCCATTCTCATACTGTCTGTTTGCTTTACAGCTTGTAAAACAAACTTTTCTCTTGCTACTTCCTGAACATCTAAATCTTCCAGTTCTTTTCTTTCAAAATAGTCCTGTACTTGATCCACATCAAAATTGCCAACTAAAAACAGAGACATATTTACAGGTTTGTAAAACCTTGTGAAGTTTTCTTGCAAATTAGTTAGATTGATTTGGGAAATGGACTCCTCACTGCCAACTATATCAGTTGCTAAAGGTGTGCCTGGATACAAATTCGCTAAAGTTGAAAAGAATAAACACGAATCTGGATCATCTTGATACATTTCTCGTTCTTGCTGGATAATATCCTGCTCTCTTAAAACGGAACCTTCAGTAAAGTGTGCTGATGTTACCAATTCATCAAGTAAGTCTAAATTGTCTAAAAAATGATCCGTTGCTGAAAAAAGATAACTTGTCTTTGTAAAGCTTGTAAAGGCATTACTATCTGCACCTAGACTCGTAAAAGCCGACATCAAATCGCTAGCATCTTCTCTTTCAAATAATTTATGTTCAAGAAAGTGAGCAATTCCTGCAGGATATTGTTTTACATATCCGTCAACTTCTGTGACAAGCGTATCTACCGAACCAAACTGTACAGTTACACTCCCGTAAACCTCTTTAAATTCCTTTTTAGGCAAAAGAGCAACTGTCAATCCATTTGACAAACGAGTTCGATAAACCATTTCTTTTACAGCTGGATAGTATTTTTCTTCAAAAACAACCTTTGTCATTCTATTCCTTCCATAAAGTAAATCGCCTGTAGTTTCACATTATTAGCTGCTCTACAAATAGCCTCTTTGTCAACTTGCTCGAGTTTTGCAATCCAACTTTTAAAGTCTGCTGAAGATTTTCCAAGCAAGGCATTTTGATAAGCACGTTCAATCAATGAACTTTGATTATCTTGAGAAAGCAACAGAGACCGACGAATCATTTCCTTTGTTTGCTCTAACTCAAGCTCTGTAAAATAACCTTTTTTTAAATCAAGCAGTTGATTATTCATCATTTTACGAGCCTGGTTCCGATTTTCTTGATCGATACCAGCATACATCCTCAAGAATCCACTAAATAAATCAAGCTGACTTGAAATAGTATAAGCCAATCCAGCATTTTCACGGACGTTTGTAAAGAGCTTAGAATGAGCAAATCCACCAAGTAAACCATTCATTACAATCATGGGTAAATGTTTCTCATCACCATATTCAGAAGGGCAATGATAACCCAATTCCAAAATGGATTGTCCCACATTTTTCCGAACCATACCTTCCTGAAGGATATTAGAATATGGTTGACAATACTGAACTTTTACATCTCCTTCTCGACCTTTGAAGCCAAATGATTCTAATACATTTTGAATTTCAACCTCATTAAAATCACCTAGGAAAAAGAAATCTATTCGATCATTAGCCAAAAATTCTTGGAAACAAGAATAAGAACTTTGTGGAGTTTCAACTAAAATACGATTTCGTAAATCACTATATTCCAATTGGAGACGTTCATCATGAAAAAATAATTTGTCTAATTCTTTATATGCAAAATAAAAAGAATCATCCATATCAGCTGCTAAACTTGCTAGCAATTGTTTTTTCTCAATTTCAAATAAGGCCGGATCAAACCCATTATCAACTACTACGGGTGAAAAAAGAGTTTCTTTTAAAAATTCCAAAACCTGAGAAGTTAGCACATTTTTCCTACTTAAAAACTCATCACGAACATAGGTAAATGTAAATTCTACAATATGACTTTGCCCTCTTCTGAAACAATTGGTTGACATATCTGTACCGTATAGACTGGCCAAATGTCTTCTCAAATCTTGAGAAGTGGGGTACATCTGATTAGCAGTCTCTAGCATACTCGCACTCAACATGCGACCTGCAATCGTATCAAGAGATAATGGAGCGGTAAAACGCACGGTGATTTTGTTCGTTTTAAACTTTTTTGATTGGATAAAATGTGTTGAAATTCCATGCACTAACTCCATGATTGACCTCCTTATATACAGACTTCTATTATATCACGAAAACCTGAAATTTTCTTGTTCTCTGTAACACTTTTGAAATAAAAATCGCTTACATTTCTCCCTGTTTCTCTCACTATTTTTAGGAAAATATGGTATAATACCAAAGATTGAGGTGAATTATGGAATACAAATTATTTGAAGAATTTATTACCCTCCAAGCACTACTCAAAGAACTTGGAATTACACATAGCGGAGGAGCTATCAAATCATTTCTCTCTGAACATTCTGTTTACTTTAATGGAGAATTAGAGAGTCGTCGTGGTAAAAAACTTCGTATTGGCGATAAAGTTGACATCCCTGACATAAATATTGACATCTTGTTGACACAACCTACTTCTGAGGAGCAAGAGGAATATCAAGCTGATAAAGTTGAAAAAGAACGAATCGCTAAACTTGTCAAGGAGATGAATAAAGGAGTAAAAAAAGACAACTCTAAACCTACTTCATCAACCAAAAGCAAACAAGCTCCACGATTCCCTGGTAGATAATCATGTGGCTACAACACCTATCTCTCAAGACTTTTCGTAACTATAAAGAGACGAAAATAGACTTTAACCCTAAATTGAATGTCTTTTTAGGACGCAATGCGCAAGGTAAAACAAATATGTTAGAGGCTATCTATTTTTTAGCCTTAACACGTAGTCATCGGACTCGAACAGATAAAAATCTCATTCATTTTGACGAGGAACAACTTCATCTTTCAGGTCTTGTTCAAAAACAAACGGGATCCATTCCTCTCGAAATCGAACTAACACAAAAAGGGCGTGTGACAAAAGTTAATCACTTAAAACAGGCACGACTTTCAGATTACGTAGGACACATGAATGTTGTCTTATTTGCTCCGGAAGATTTACAACTAATTAAAGGAGCACCTTCAGTTCGACGAAAATTCATTGATATGGAGCTTGGACAAATTAAGCCCATCTATCTATCAGATTTAACCAATTATAACCATATCCTTAAGCAAAGAAATACCTATCTAAAATCAGCTCAAAAAATAGATGAAACCTTCCTTTCAGTACTAGATGATCAGCTAGTCGATTATGGATGTCGTGTGATGAATCACCGCTTAGATTTCATAAAAAAACTAGAATCATTTGGGCGTAAGAAACATTTTGAACTCTCTAATCAGATTGAAGAGTTGTCAATAGCCTATCAATCTTCTGTCAAGATAGCTGACAAAGAAAACTTATCAGAATCTTTCAAAATTGCTTTAGAAAAAAGTAGGTCCAGAGATTTATTTAAAAAGAATACTGGTGTTGGTCCTCATAGAGATGACATTTCTTTTTATATAAATGGGATGGATGCTAGTTTCGGAAGTCAAGGTCAACATCGTAGTCTCGTCCTTTCTATAAAATTAGCAGAAATCGAGTTGATGGAAAGTATTACTACAGAATCTCCAATATTACTGCTTGACGATGTTATGAGTGAACTTGACAACACTAGACAGTTAAAATTATTAGAAACGATTTCTCAGTCAATCCAAACCTTTATCACAACAACAAGCTTAGATCATCTTCAAAATCTGCCAGAAGATCTAAGTATCTTTACTATTCAGGATGGTAAAGTTGCTGTAAATCAAAATTGACAACATCGTAAAAGAACTCCTGTTTTCACAGGAGTTCTTTTCATTGTTTTTTACATAGAATAATTTGGTGCCTCATTCGTAATTTGTACATCATGAGGATGGCTCTCTTTCAAACCAGCACCAGACATTTCAATAAATTGAGCGTTATCGTGTAGTTCCTTAAGGTTAGCTGCACCACAGTAACCCATACCAGAGCGAATACCACCAATCATTTGGAAGACAATATCAGCTGCCGCTCCTTTATAAGCAACACGACCTTCAATTCCTTCGGGAACGAGTTTGTTTGCTTCGTTGACAGAGCCTTGGAAGTAACGATCGCTTGAACCTTTCTTCATGGCAGCGATTGATCCCATACCACGGTAAGTTTTGAATTTACGTCCTTGGAAGATTTCAGTTTCGCCTGGAGCTTCATCAGTTCCAGCAAACATAGATCCAAGCATAACAGCATTTCCACCAGCCGCAAGTGCTTTTACAATATCTCCAGAATACTTGATTCCACCGTCAGCAATGATCGTTTTACCATATTCACGCGCAACAGCTGCAGCATCGTAGATAGCCGTTACTTGCGGAACACCAACACCAGCAATAACACGAGTAGTACAGATAGAACCTGGTCCAATACCAACCTTGACAACGTCTACACCTGCTTCATAAAGAGCACGTGCACCTTCAGCAGTAGCAATATTTCCAGCAATCAAAGTACGGTCTGGGAAATGAGCACGAATCTCAGCAATTTTACGCAAGACACCTGCAGAATGACCATGCGCAGTATCAATAACAATCGCATCCGCTCCTGCCTCAAAAAGAGCCTCTGCACGTTCAAATGTATCTGAAGTAACACCTACTGCACCTGCAACTAGAAGACGACCAAACTCATCTTTAGCCGCATTTGGAAACTCAATAACTTTTTCAATATCTTTGATGGTAATCAAACCAGAAAGACGGCCTTCTTCATCTACCAACGGAAGTTTTTCAATACGGTGTTCTTGAAGAATGCTTTCAGCCGTTACAAGATCTGTACCCACAGGAGCAGTCACAAGATTTTCACTGGTCATATGGTTTGAAATTGGTTGATTATAATCTGAAATAAAACGAAGATCTCGGTTTGTCAAAATACCAACTAATTTACGATTTTCAAGTGTTTCAACAACTGGAACACCACTGATACGGTAACGTCCCATAAGCTCATCAGCTTCAGCAATTGTATGTTCAGGAGTCAAGAAGAACGGATCAATAATAACTCCATTTTCAGAACGTTTTACCTTGCGAACCTCGTCTGCTTGCTGAGCAATTGACATGTTTTTATGTATAACTCCGAGACCACCTGCACGAGCAATAGCAATGGCCATTTGACTCTCTGTTACTGTGTCCATGGCAGCGGTAATAATTGGGATATTTAAAGTCAAATTATCTGCCAATTTAGTTGTTAAATCTGCATCATTAGGCAATACATGACTTTCAGCTGGAATAAGCAATACATCATCGAAGGTAAAACCTTTTTTCAAAAATTTAGTGTCCCAATTAGACATTCGAAGTTTCCTCTTTTCTTTCTTTTTGAGCTTGACTCTTTTTATATTGTATCTATCATACCATTCTATAAAAATTTGTCAAATGTTACAGGGGTAAATAAAAAACTATCTTTTCTTCCTGATAGAAATGATAGTTTCTTGTAAAATAAACTTAGTTAAAGTAATGAAGTCCCATTGCTCCTTTAACCTCAGATAGGGTTTGACCCGCAACTTCACGCGCTCTTTCACTACCTTTTTGAAGCATGTTATAAACTTCTCCCATATCCTTAGCAAATTCGATACGGCGCTCACGAATAGGACCAAGTTCACGCTCTAATATTTCAAGTAGATAACGCTTAGTCTTAACATCACCAAGACCACCTCGTTGATAATGTTCTTTCATATCAGCAATTTCTTTAGCATCTTCTGGACGACCAAAAACATCTAGATAATGGAAGACCATATTTCCCTCAATTTTACCTGGATCTTCCACTCGAATATGATCTGGATCTGTATACATACTCATTACTTTTTTACGCAAAGTATCCGCATCATCAGCTAAATAAATACCATTATTGAGTGATTTAGACATTTTAGCATTTCCATCTAAACCAGGCAAACGCCCTGCTCTCTCATTTTCTGGATAAATACCTTCCGGCTCTACCAAGACATCACAGTTATATGCATTGTTAAAAGAACGAACAATTTCACGAGTTTGCTCAATCATTGGTTTCTGATCTGTTCCTACAGGAACATAATTGGCTTTGAAAGCTGTGATGTCAGCTGCTTGAGCGATTGGGTAAACCAAGAAGCCTGTCGGAATACTTTCTCCAAATCCTTTTTGAGCAATCTCTGTCTTGACAGTTGGATTTCGCTCCAGACGTGCTAATGAAACTAGATTCATATAGTACATAGACAACTCAGCTAATTCTGGAATTTGACTTTGAATAAAGATAGTTGATTTACTGGGATCCAATCCAACTGCAAGATAATCCAAAGCCACATTTCCGATAGACTCTACAATGGTTTGAGGGTCTTTAGCATGATCTGTCAAGGCTTGTTGGTCAGCCAAGAACACAAACATGTCATACTTACCCTCTTCCTGTAATAATACTCGATTTTTGAGACTTCCAACATAATGTCCAATATGCAATTTTCCTGTTGGACGGTCTCCTGTTAAAATAATGGGTTTAGTCATTTTGTTCTCCTTCGATATAGTCCCTTCAATTATAGCATTTTTTTAATGAAATAACCGCAATTTATCAAAATAAATCAACCTTGCTATTTACTGCTTTTTGTAAAGATAGTTGTAAACATAATTTACACAAAATTGACAGATAAAAATTTGAATATTTCCGTATTTTCTAGTAGAATAAATATATTACACATATAGGAGAAAAACATTGCTTACAGTATCTGATGTTTCACTACGTTTTAGTGATCGCAAACTTTTTGATGATGTCAATATCAAATTTACAGAAGGAAATACTTATGGATTAATCGGTGCTAATGGTGCCGGAAAATCAACCTTTTTAAAAATTTTAGCTGGAGATATCGAACCTACTACTGGTCACATCTCTCTTGGTCCAGATGAACGTCTCTCTGTTCTTCGTCAAAATCACTTTGACTATGAAGATGAACGTGCTATTGATGTTGTTATCATGGGAAATGAAAAACTTTATAGCATCATGAAGGAAAAAGATGCTATCTACATGAAGGAAGATTTCTCAGATGAGGACGGAGTCCGTGCTGCCGAACTTGAAGGAGAGTTTGCCGAGCTTGGAGGCTGGGAAGCAGAAAGTGAAGCCTCTCAACTACTTCAAAACCTAAATATCCCAGAAGAGTTGCACTACCAAAATATGAGTGAATTGGCCAACGGTGAGAAAGTAAAGGTTCTCCTTGCTAAAGCACTTTTTGGTAAACCAGATGTTCTTCTCTTGGACGAGCCAACCAATGGTTTAGACATCCAATCAATTACATGGTTAGAAGATTTCTTGATTGACTTTGACAACACAGTTATCGTAGTATCCCATGACCGTCACTTCTTGAATAAAGTATGTACTCACATGGCTGATCTTGACTTTGGAAAAATCAAACTCTACGTCGGAAACTATGACTTTTGGAAGGAATCTTCTGAACTCGCTGCTAAATTGCTAGCAGACCGTAATGCCAAAGCAGAAGAAAAAATTAAACAATTGCAAGAGTTCGTTGCTCGTTTCTCTGCTAATGCTTCTAAATCAAGACAAGCAACCTCACGTAAGAAAATGCTTGATAAGATTGAGCTAGAAGAGATTGTGCCATCTAGTCGTAAATATCCATTTATCAACTTTAAAGCGGAACGTGAGATTGGTAATGATCTCTTGACAGTAGAAAATCTAACTGTAAAGATTGATGGTGAGACTATTTTAGATAATATCAGCTTTATCTTGCGTCCAGGCGATAAGACAGCTCTTATTGGACAAAATGATATCCAAACGACTGCATTAATTCTTGCAATCATGGGAGATATTGACTATGAAGGAACTGTCAAGTGGGGAGTTACAACTAGTCAATCTTACCTGCCCAAAGACAACTCAGCTGATTTCGCAGGGGGAGAATCAATTCTTGACTGGTTGCGTCAATTCGCAAGTAAAGAAGAAGATGACAATACTTTCCTACGTGGCTTCCTTGGTCGTATGCTCTTCTCTGGAGATGAAGTTAACAAACCTGTAAATGTCTTGTCAGGGGGAGAAAAAGTTCGTGTTATGCTTTCAAAACTCATGCTCTTGAAATCAAATGTGCTTGTCCTCGATGATCCAACCAATCACTTGGACTTGGAATCTATCTCAAGCTTGAACGATGGATTGAAAAACTTTAAAGAATCAATCATCTTTGCCAGTCATGACCACGAGTTTATTCAAACTTTAGCTAACCATATCATTGTCTTGTCTAAAAATGGCGTCATCGATCGTATCGATGAAACCTATGATGAATTCCTAGAAAATGCAGAAGTACAAGCAAAAGTTAAAGAACTTTGGAAAGATTAAATAAGACTTCAAAACTCAGTTGGGGTAACCAACTGAGTTTTCTATCATTCTACGAGGTAATATGAAATCATTTTTTAAAACATATTGGGCCTATTTTATTTCTTTCATCATTCCTGTATTGATTATGACAGGAGTATACCTATCTCAAGGTATCTACTGGAATAGTGACAACTCTCCTCTATTAGGAGATGGCTTTCATCAATACGTTATTTTTGATGTAGCTTTACGAAATATCCTACATGGAAATGGTAGTCTGTTTTACACCTTTACAAGTGGCCTCGGATTAAATTTCTATGCCCTATCTAGTTATTACTTGGGAAGTTTCCTTTCACCTCTAGTTTACTTTTTTAATCTGTCGAATATGCCAGATGCTGTCTATCTGACAACTCTCTTAAAATTTGGATTGATTGGACTATCAACCTTCTTTAGTTTAAATAAATTATTTAAAAATATCCCTCAGACTATAAAACTAACCTTATCTACTTCCTATGCTCTGATGAGTTTCACTGTCAGTCAATTAGAGATAAAAACCTGGCTGGATGTTTTTATCTTGATTCCTTTAATTATAACTGGTTTACACCTACTTATAACTGAAAAGAAATCCTCATTATACTTTACAAGTCTGTCAATCTTATTTATCCAAAACTACTATTTTGGCTATATGACAGCATTGTTTCTTATTTTTTGGTATCTCTGTCAAATTTCTTGGGACTTTAAAGCTCGAAAATCATCTTTTCTTGATTTTGTTGTCACCTCCGTTTTAGCTGGTACAGCTAGTTTGATTATGACTCTTCCCACTCTGTTTGATTTACAGACACATGGGGAAAAATTGACTGAAGTTACAAAATTTCAAACTGAAAGTAGCTGGTATCTTGATCTCTTTGCTAAGCAATTCATTGGTTCCTTTGACACAACAAAGTATGGGGCTATCCCAATGATTTTTGTTGGACTGCTTCCCTTTATTTTAACTATTTTATTTTTTACGCTGAAATCTATTAAGTTTCACGTGAAACTTATCTATGCAATCTTCTTTACATTTTTAATTGCAAGCTTTTATATAGAAGCTCTTGATTTATTTTGGCAAGGCATGCATACTCCAAACATGTTTTTACATCGCTATGCTTGGATTTTCTCTACCTTGTTAATTTACACAGCAGCGGAAGTATTAAATCGTCTAAGGGAAATTAAAATCTGGAACTTTTTAGTTTCGCTTTTTCTTGTAGTAACAGGATTTTTAGCTACCATCTATATAAAATCGCATTATTCTTTTTTAAAAGATTTGAATATTCTGCTTACTCTTGAATTTTTGGTTGTCTATTCGCTTTTACTCCTTGCATTTATCAAAAAGTTTATCTCTGTAAATCTATTTGCCATTCTAATCTCTTTATTTATAATGGTTGAAATAAGTTTAAATGCTTCATCTCAAATGGACGGAATTGCAAAGGAATGGGGATTTGCTTCTCGAAGTGCATATAGTAGAGATATCCCAGCTATGGAATCTTTCTCAACATATATTGAGGATCCATTTACTCGTACTGAGAAACTACAAACTCAGACAGGGAATGATAGTATGAAATTTAACTACAATGGAATATCTCAATTTTCATCTGTTCGAAATCGTTCAGCAAGCTCTACTTTGGATAAACTTGGCTTTAAATCCTCTGGGACCAATCTCAATCTCCGTTATGCAAATAATAGTATTTTGGCTGATAGTTTATTTGGCATCCAATACAATATCTCAGACAGTCCTATTGATAAGTATGGTTTCAAAGATATCTATCAAAAAGATAATCTTACCCTATATGAAAATCAATACTCTCTTCCGATTGCATTTGCTAGTCAATCTATTTACAATGATGTCAAGTTCACTGAACATACTTTAGATAATCAGGCCTCGTTTTTAAATCAACTTGCTGACGTCAATTTTGATTATTTTTCTCCAATGTCCTATGAAAAAACAGAGAATACTGATGATTTGATTAGTGTTATAAGTTCTTCAAATGAGGATGCAGCACTCCAATATCAAATTGAAGTGCCAGAAAACAGCCAAGTTTATCTTTCTTTCACAAACCTTCACTTTTCTAATGATAAACAAAAGAAAGTTGACATCCTTGTCAATGGGGAAAAGAAAACTTTTACAACTGATAATGTCTTCTCCTTCTTTAATCTAGGCTATACAAAAGAGAAAAAAACTTTCAATATTGATGTTAGTTTCCCTGGAAATTTACAAGTATCATTTGAATCTCCTACCTTCTATCGTTTAGATACCCAAACTTTCACCGATGCAATTCAAAAAATTAAAGAACAACCTGTCACAGTATCAACTTCTAAAAACAAGGTTTTTGCTAC
Source organism: uncultured Streptococcus sp. (assembly GCF_915066115.1). GTDB lineage: Bacteria > Bacillota > Bacilli > Lactobacillales > Streptococcaceae > Streptococcus. Next base: position 29,390 of record NZ_CAJZDT010000007.1, read on the forward strand.
ATATGATGTCCAACAAGATACATCTATTCTTTTCACCATTCCTTATGACAAAGGATGGTCTGCCTACCAAGATGGGAAGAAAATAGAAATTAAACAAGCTCAAACTGGCTTTATGAAAGTTGACGTTCCTAAGGGAAAAGGAACTATTACACTTTCCTTTATTCCCAATGGGTTTGTTATTGGAGCAATCTGTTCCTTTACTTCTCTTTTACTATTTGGAATTTATAATCACAAACGAAAAGCATCTAAGACATAAAAAATCGACCAGTTAATCGGTCGATTTTTTTTTAATCTTCTTCCATTTTCTTAGGTCTATAGGCTAGCATACCTAAACCAGTAAATAGGGCTAATATCACATCAAGGAAAATGACTTGATGATGAATATTTCCTGTCATAGAGATTGTTTGTCGTAATCCCGAAACTGAATAACTCATTGGTAACCAAGGATTAATAGCTCTAAAGAAATTATTTGTCAAAGCAAGTGGATAGGTACCTGCACTTGATGCTAACTGTAATAATAGCAAAATAAGAGAGAAGAAAGCTCCTATACGGCTATTCCATGTTGTTAAAGTAGTCACCATGGACATGAATACTAAACTTGTTAGGATAATGAGAATAAATGTTCTCATCTCATGATTTGCAGTTAGACCAATAAGATGAACTCCTCCATATACCAAAATACCTGCTAAAACAGCTATAATACCATTTATTTCAGCTCGAGATTTCAACCAAGCCCAACGGCTCTCCGGATGACGTCCTGAAGGCAACTTCGCAAAGATCATATTCGTTGATATTGCTGCAACAAA
>NZ_CAJZDT010000008.1:0-28661 GCF_915066115.1 uncultured Streptococcus sp.
ATTCAAATTTATTATTTCTTTTAGATACGCCATTCTATAAATTAAGTATATCCCAGAGATAAATACAAACGGAATAAGTATCTTCAACAGTCTTTTTCTAAAAAAATTAGTTAAATAATCAGGTTTTACTTTGGTTTGAATATATAACCCATAACCAGATAAAAAGAAGAAAATAGAAACGATATAAGTTCCCATATAGGAAAAATTAGAAAATTCATCACCAGATGTAACCCATTGTGACAAATGATGAAATATTATTCCTATAGCTAGAAATCCTCTAAGCCCTGATGTAGATTTAACATTTAGATATTCCTTATTTTGAGGTAACAAATAAATTAATAGCGTTATCAACAATAAGATTATAATATCCATGAATTCTATTTCTCCCTATAAGTTTAATAATATCTTGAAAGTAATTTCTTAAACACGCAAATTATAATAATCCTCTAAGCGCTTCTTGCCACAACTGATACAGGCTAATAAAGAAAGAACTCATGATATAGCCCATTACAATGCTGAAAAAGGCTACTAGTAAACGAACTTTTCCTGTATTCTCAGTTGTCACTTTTAAAACCTTTTCCCATCTAACAAGATTTTTTAAAAGGTAAAAACTCACATAAATAAAGAGCATGTGACTGCTTAGAGTGAATAATAATTGAACCATTTGACTATTATACCATCTTCTCTGTTTGTGCGCTAGTTTGGAAACTTCACTTAAAAACTAGGGATTGTTTTTCAAGTAATCAATTGCATCTTGTAGGGTTTTAACTGGCACAATTTTCATATCTGTCTTGATTGTTTTAGCTGCTTCCAGAGCTGTTTGGTAGTTGTTTTTCGCATCCGGATGCGCTTTTTGTTCTTCTTCGCTAACAGGGTTATCAGGGGCAAAGAAAATAGCGGCACCTTCTCTAGCCGAAGCTACAACTTTCTTATCAATACCTCCAATGTCCCCCACATTCCCATCGCGGTCAATAGTTCCTGTACCGGCAACAATTCGACCATTACGAAGGCCTGGGTCAGCTATTTGAGTATAGATAGCCAGACTAAACATGAGACCAGCACTTGGACCGCCGATACCAGCTGTTGAAAAACGAATTGGGACATCACTGGTTACTTCTGTACGGTCAATCAAGCCAATTCCAATCCCATTTTTTCCATTTTCCAAGGTGATAATCTTTCCTTCTGCAGACTTGGTTTGCCCATCTTCTTCATAAGTTACCTTGACGGAGTCCCCTAGTTTTTGAGAATTGACGTAATCAATCAAATCTTTAGAACTGTCAAAAGTCTGATCGTTGACTGCTGTTACTGTATCAGAGATGTTGAGTATCCCTTTAAAGGTTGAATTATCCGTTACAGTCAAGACATAAACCCCAAGGTATTTAAGTTCGATATCTTTACCAGCTGTTTTTAGACCTTGATACTTGGCCATATTTTGTGATGTCTGCATGTAGAATTGATTGATCCGCATAAATTCTACATCTGAAGAACCACCTGTAGTCTCCTGAGCACTACGAATATCTGTAAAAGGCGTCAACCAAGCATAAATCATATGAGCTAAAGTAGCATGCTGGACACCAACCGTAACGAAGTGATAGGCACCAGCTTCCTTATCTTCTGTATCATTGACTTTGAGGACTTGGCGAATATCTTCCGAACCACCTGGAACCTCTATATAATAAGGCAAGGGCACTACAAACGCCAAGAAAGTCGCTATCAAGGCCGCAATGACGTATAAAGGCCATCTAATCTTTTTTTTCATTTCTTATTTCCTCCAAAATACTCTCAGGAACATAGCAGGCAACATCCTGACCAAACTTCAAAAGTTCTCGAACACCAGACGAACTGATATAGAGATGTTCCGGTCGACTATGTAAATAAATGGTCTCCATATCAGGAGACAGCTGATGGTTGTAGTAATCAAAACTGGCTTCATATTGCAAATCCGTTGCATTTCTCAAGCCCCGCACTAGACAAGTAGCACCCAGTCTTTTTGCAACATCAACTACCAATTCATCATGAGAAGACACGACTGCAACATTTTCTAAATGTTTCAAAGCCTTTTCTAACCCCCGTTTACGATTTTCAAGAGAGAGAAATCCTTTTTTGTGGGGGTTAAAAAAAATACCGACATAGAGCTTATCAAAGAGTTTGCTAGCCCGTTCAATCATATCCTGATGCCCATTTGTCATCGGATCAAATGAGCCTGTGAATAAGCCAATCTTATCTGACATAGACTGTCACCTTACTAATTCCATAAATTTTTTCCTTCCAGATGCCCAGGCAGGCAATTTCTTCTGGAAGTTCAACGGCTTTATCCGTCTCACACACGACCATGACATCTTCAGAAAAAAGCTCTCTCTCAGCCATTTTTTCAATATCTGCTACGATTTGTTCCTTGGCATAGGGAGGGTCTAAGAAAATGAGATCAAATTCTCCAGATACCTGCTCTAGAGCCCTTTCCGCATCCATCTTGAGGAGTTGAAATTTTCCAATTTCCTTGGTCATCTGGATATTTTCAGCCACGATGGCCTGGGCCTTACGGTCTCGCTCTACCAAAACAGCGCTAGCCATGCCACGCGATACAGCTTCGATAGATAAACCACCACTACCTGCATAAAGGTCCAAGACTCGTCCCCCTTCAAAGTAGGGACCAATCATATTAAAAATGGCTCCCCTAACCTTATCCGAAGTGGGCCTTGTCGTCTTGCCTTCTAGTGTCTTGAGGGGACGTCCCCCATAGATTCCTGATACGATTTTCATACCGTTTATTATACCAAATTATGGGCGAAAAGAGAAAGAAAACCGAACCTTGCGGTTCGATTCTCTACAAAATATTTTCGTAAGTATCGCGGACTTCTTGAGGCCAGACACTTGTTTGCACTTCTCCGATATGTTTCTTGCGAAGTAAGAACATGGCCATACGAGATTGTCCAATTCCTCCACCGATTGTCAATGGGAATAGACCATTCAACAAAGCCTTGTGCCATTCCAATTCCAAGCGGTCTTCATCACCTGTAATGGCAACCTGACGACGAAGCGTTTCTTCATCTACACGGATTCCCATAGAAGACAACTCAAAGGCTCCCCCCAGAGACTCATTCCAAACAAGAATATCACCATTTAGACCCTTGTAGCCATTTTCAGACTCACTTGTCCAGTCATCGTAGTCTGGTGCACGTCCATCGTGCGGTTTACCGTCTGGTAATTCACCACCGATACCGATCAAGAATACTGCTCCAAATTCTTTACAAATAGCATTTTCACGCTCTTTTGGTGTCAAATCTGGGTAGCGTTCTACCAACTCTTCTGTGTGGATAAAAGTGATTTGTTTTGGCAAGATTGATTCGATGTCATAGCGGGCTTCAACAGCTAGCTCAGTAAGACGAATAGCCTTGTAAATCTTCTCAACTGTTTCTTTTAGATAAGCGATATTACGTTTACCATTTGGGATAACTTTCTCCCAGTCCCACTGGTCAACATAAACAGAGTGGGTCGCATCCAGCGAATCTTCGTCTGGACGAAGGGCCTTCATGTGGACAAAAAGGCCTTCTCCCTCACCGAAACCAAAACGGGCCAAAGTATGGCGTTTCCATTTGGCAAGTGAGTGCACCACTTCATAAGTAGCATCAGGGATTTGGAGAACCTTGACCGATACGGCATTCTCCACACCTGATAAATTATCCTGCATCCCGTCGCCGACCCTGCTCAAGATAGGACCTTGAACTTCGACAACTTCTAACTTATCTTTCAAATACTGGGTAAAAGTGTTTTTGACAAAGGAAATCTCTTCTTGTTGATGAATAAAACTTTTCTTCATAAACTACTCCTCAAAAAATTAATTAAAAGCATTATACACCTATTTCCAAGAAAAGAAAAGACCAAATATAAAAAAATCAGTGCTCCTTCGAACACTGATGTCATGAACCTTTTAGTCATTTCGACCGAAGATACGTAGAATACTTAGGAAGAGATTGATAAAATCAAGATAGATACTGAGAGCCATTGACACAACCCAACCTGTCGCTACACGGCCTTGTGATTGTTCATAAGCGAGACGAATTCTTTGGTTGTCCCAAGCAATCAACCCTGAGAAAACCAAAACCATGGCTACGCTAATCATATAATCAAAGAAACCGCTAGCCAAGAAAATATTAACTACCATGGCAATCAGCAAACCGATAAGCGCCGCCATCATAGCCCGACCCAGGCCACTCAAATCTTTCTTGGTGAACATGCCAACTGCCGCCATGACAAAGAAGAGAAGGGCGCTCGATACAAAGGCAGATAAAACTGTACCTGGAGTATAGAAGGCCACCACAAAACTAAGGGTAAAGCCGTTTAATACTGAGTAAAGTAAAAATACTGGAAGAGCTGCTGGACTATTCTTTAAGGCCATGCTACTGGCAACGAAAACCAAGGCCAACTCCGCAAAAGTAGCAATGGTCAACCAGAGGCGTCCCTGCATCAAAAAGTAAACCAACTGAGATTGAAAGACCGTCAACATAAGACCTGATACTAAAGCGGATAATCCGATTCCCAGACCAACAAAGGCATAAACCTTAGCGTAAAATTGATTGAGACCAGTACGGTCTTGTATAATAGTATGATTCATCTTTGTCTCCTTTTCTATGAATGTCTTTCCTTGATTATAACAAAGAAAGTTAAAATTAGCTTAAATGAAAAATCAAAATACCGGCTGCAACTGCGACATTCAGACTCTCAGCCTGACCCTTCATGCTAATATGGACCAACTGGTCTGCACTTTCAGCCATGAGGGGACTAATTCCTTGACCCTCGTTTCCCATAACCAAGACAAACTGATCTAAATGAGGCAAGTCACGATAATCTTTAGAATCCTTGGAAAGAGTGGTTGCCAGCACAGGGATACCAGCCTTTTTAGCTTCCTCGAGAAGCGCTTGGCTCGACATCCGATAAATAGACAGATGGAAATGACTGCCTTGCATAGAACGAAGGGTCTTGAGACTGTAAATATCTGCCGACTTATCTGAAACAATCACTCCTGTAAAGCCTGCTGCATCCGCAGTCCGAATGATGGTTCCCACATTACCAGGATCTTGCACATCTTCCAAAAATAAGAACTTGCCCTGACTAAAATCAGCTTGTCCTACTTCTTCTTTTTGAACCACGGCAACAATTCCCTGTGGAGTCTGAGAATCCGCCAAATCTAGCAAAATATCCTCTGACACCCAGACAGTTTGCGGAAAAGAGGCTAACTGATCTCGATAATTTTCCAGAGCAAAGATTTTCTCAATCGTCACCCCAGCTTGAACAGCTTCTTCAAACAAGTGCCAGCCTTCAATCAAATAGGCAGACTTGCGGTATTTTTTTTGGTGTAATTTCTTGGCATTTTTTACCACAGAATTGGCTTTTGAGGTTATAATAGTCATAGAAATATTATAACACAATCAAAGGGGTTTGGTATGCAAAAGGTTAGAATGATTGCCCAAGGCAGGGTTCAGGGAGTTGGCTTTCGTTGGGGTGTTTACAGCTTGGCTCTTGAAATTGGTGGCATCACAGGCCGAGTATGGAATAACGACGATGGCACAGTAGAAATCTTAGCCCAAGCAGACTCATCTGCTATCATGGCAAAATTTATCCAAGAAATCCGAAAAGGTCCGACACCTTTTTCAAAAGTCAGCTACTTAGATGTCAAACTGAGTAACTTTCCTCCCTACCCTGACTTCAAAATCGCAAATTAGGTCTCTAGAACTATTGTATATTTTGTAAAAAAACAGTAGAATAGAAAGGTATAATTTTTAAAGAAGGAATAAAAACAGTGAAATCTATTAAACGTTTTGCACTCTCAGCTATGGGAGTGGCTATGTTGCTTGTCTTGACTGGCTGTGTCAACGTCGATAAAGCCACAGGTCAGCCAACAGGATTTATTTGGAATACTATCGGAGCGCCTATGGCTGAAGCTATCAAGTACTTCGCCAATGACAAGGGACTTGGTTTTGGGGTTGGTATCATCATCGTAACCATTATCGTGCGCTTGATTATCTTGCCACTTGGTATCTACCAATCATGGAAAGCAACGCTTCACTCTGAAAAGATGAACGCCCTCAAGCACGTCCTTGAGCCACACCAAACACGTCTCAAGGAAGCAACAACTCAAGAAGAAAAACTAGAAGCCCAACAGGCTCTCTTTGCCGCTCAAAAAGAGCACGGCATCAGCATGTTTGGTGGTGTAGGATGTTTCCCTATCCTCCTTCAAATGCCTTTCTTCTCTGCTATCTACTTTGCTGCCCAACATACTGAAGGGGTTGCTCAAGCAAGCTACCTAGGAATTCCTCTAGGTTCTCCAAGTATGATTTTGGTTGCCTGCGCTGGTGTCCTTTACTATCTTCAATCACTCCTTTCACTTCACGGAGTAGAAGATGAAATGCAAAGAGAACAAATTAAGAAGATGATTTACATGAGCCCACTCATGATCGTCGTCTTCTCCCTCTTCTCACCAGCCAGTGTCACACTTTACTGGGTTGTCGGTGGTTTCATGATGATTCTCCAACAGTTTATCGTCAACTATATCGTTCGTCCAAAACTTCGCAAAAAAGTCCGTGAAGAATTGGCTAAGAACCCACCAAAAGCAAGTGCATTCTCAACAGTAAACGGACGAAAAGACGTTACCCCTGAACAACCAACTGCTATCACAAGCAAGAAAAAACACAAAAATCGCAACGCTGGCAAACAACGTTCGAGATAAGAAGAAAAAGACTTAGCTGGTTTGCTAAGTTTTTTTGTAACTCAAAAGCCCGATGTTCCCATCAGGCTTCTTTTTTATCCATGTACACGTTTCATATAGTCTTGATAACTTTCTGTATCCATGAGTTTTTTAGCGTTTTTCACGCGGTCTGCTGTTGGTGGTTTGACTCCTTCGAGCGAATATGGAATTCCCAATTCACGCCACTTGAACTCACCCATGGTGTGATAAGGCAGAATTTCAAACTTATCAACATTTTTGAGGGTCTTGACGAACTTACCAAGTTCAATCAAGTCATCGTCTCTGTCTGTCAAACCTGGAACTAATACGTGGCGAATCCAGACAGGTTTTCCAATATCTGATAGATACTGGGCACAGGCCAAGATGTTTTTATTGGTTTGGCTAGTGACAATCTTGTGCTGTTCTTCGTTGATTTCCTTGATATCCAAGAGAACCAAGTCAGTGACAGCCATGAGTTTGTCAAATTTTTCAAGGTAACGTGGTTTATTACGGAAAGGAAGAGCACAGGTATCCAAGGTACAGTGGATTCCTTGTTCCTTAGCCTTTGTGAAGAGGGCAATCAGGAAATCAATCTGCAAGAGGGCTTCTCCCCCACTAACTGTAATACCACCCTTATTTCCCCAGAAACCGCGGTAGCGCAAAGCCTCTGCCAAGACATCATCTACTGTGCGTTCACGTGATTTATTGGACTCCATAGCCCAAGTATCCGGGTTGTGGCAGTACTGGCAACGCATGTGACAGCCCTGCAAAAAGACAATAAAGCGAATACCAGGCCCATCTACCGAACCAAAGCTTTCTGTCGAATGCACCATTCCTGTCACTTGTCCATAATCAATTGTTTCTTCAGACATATCGTTACCTTCCTTGAAAACGTTTTATAGTTTTATTATATCACGACTTGAAGGAAAAACAAGATTTTTTCCTATTTTTTAGAAAGCAATCTGTTTTTCAATTTCATTTTCAATTAATTATCATTTTATTCTTCAAAATCAAAGCCATACAAGGTTGCAAAATAGTCCTCAGGGCGCTCTGCACGGCGGATTTGACGAGCTTTACCTTCTTCAGTATAGAGGATTTCCGCAGAACGTAATTTGGCATTATACTGGTATCCCATTGAAAAACCGTGGGCACCTGTATCATGAATTACCAGCAAATCACCGATTTCTGTATGAGGTAACTCGCGATTCACTGCAAATTTATCATTGTTTTCGCAGAGTGAACCGACCACATCTACCACTTCAGCTGGTCCTTCTGGATGTGTCAGATTGGTAATATGGTGGTAGGCTCCATACATAGCTGGACGCATGAGGTTGACTGCCGATGCATCCACACCTAGATAGGTACGATAAGTTTTTTTCTTATGAGTGACTCTTGTGACCAAAGCACCGTGAGGGGCTAGCATAAAGCGACCCAATTCGGTAAAAATCTTGACCTGACCAAGACCAGCTGGAGTAAGAACCTCTTCATACACCTTACGAACTCCCTCACCAATCAAGGCAATATCATTTGGTTCCTGCTCAGGACGATAGTTGACACCAATACCGCCAGAAAGATTGATAAAATCTAGCGAAATACCTAACTTTTCCTTGATTTCAACAGCCAATTCAAAAAGCTGACGGGCCAACTCTGGATAATAGAGATGGGTCACCGTATTGGATGCTAGGAAGGAGTGAATCCCAAAAGTCTTGGCTCCTTTTTCCTTCAAAATAGCAAAGGCTTCAAAGAGCTGCGCCTTAGTCATGCCAAACTTGGCTTCTCCAGGATTGTCCATAATGTCTGTCCCCAGTTCAAAAACACCACCAGGATTGTAACGACAAGAGATGATTTCTGGAATACCTGCTGCACGCTCTAGATGTTCAATATCTTCAAAAGCATCCAAGTTAATGGTCGCACCTAATTCACGCGCATAGGCATATTCCTTGTCTGGCGTGTTGTTAGAGGAGAACATAATCTCAGAACCCGGAAAGTCCAGTTTATGGCTCATCAAGAGCTCTACATAACTAGAGCAGTCCACACCGCAGCCTTCCTCTTGGAGTATTTTCAAGATAGCTGGTGTTGGAGTTGCCTTAACTGCAAAATATTCCTTAAAACCCTTGTTCCACGAAAAGGCTTGGTTAACAGCTCTTGCCTTCTCACGAATCCCCTTCTCATCATACAAGTGAAAGGGAGTCGGGTACTCGGCAACAATCGCTTCTAACTCTTCTCTATTGATAAATGGTGTTTTCATAAGCTTCCTTCTATTCTATTTGCAAAGAAAGGCTGGGACAATCGTTCCAACCTTTAGTTCTATCTCTTATTTATCTTCGTCAAAGATATTGCCAACCTCAACATCGATGGCTTGGTTCTTGACATCAATATTGGTTACCTTCAAGAGTGACTTATAGTCAAATTGCTTTTCACGTTCTTCTTGGGCATTGTCCGCAAAGACCGCTACACCAGCCAATTCTGAATCAAACTCACGCAAGAGGCTGATCATCCCGTTGACCGTTCCTCCGCCTTTTAAGAAGTCATCTACGATTAAGACTCGACTACCTGCCTTGAGACTACGTTTTGAAAGGAACATTTTCTCAATACGGTCACCACTTGAACCTGAAACATAGTTGACGCTGACAGTTGAACCTTCGGTAATTTTCAAGTCACGGCGCACAATAACAAAAGGAACATTGAGGACATTAGCAACTGCATTTGCAAGTGGAACACCCTTGGTCGCTACTGTCATAACCGCGTCAATTTTTTGATCCATAAAGCTCTTGGCAATAATACGACCAATATTTTTCAAGATAGCTGGTGTGCTAAGCAAATCAGACAGGTAGATGTAGCCACCTGGCAAGATACGGTCACTTTCTGATAACTTAGCACGCAAGTCCTCAACCATTTCCTTGGCATCATGGCTTGAGATTGATGGTGTGAAGATGACACCTCCACCAGCCCCAGTAACTGTCTGGATGTGGCCGATTTCGATTTCCTCAAAGGCACGTTTGATAATCACGATATCTTCTGAGATGGATGATTTAGCAGATTCATACTTCTCAGCAAAAGTATTGAGACTAGTTAGTTTATAAGGATTATTAATCAAATAGTTGGAAATGACAACCATCCGATCACTTCTTCTTAATTTCATTTCTATTTCCCATTTCATTTAATTTTGATATTTTATCCATTATACCATATTCACATAAAAAAACGAACATTCTTGCCCTAAAAATGCTCGTTTTTCTTAAATTATTAATCTAAATCTGGTTTATAGAAGGAACGATTGTCCATAGCGAAGATTTTATTGGTCATCTCTCCCTTATCCACCAAAGCCAAAGCTGTTGACATCATCATCATGCTAGCATCCAGATTATCAATCATATGGATAATCTCTGCCTCCATGATACGTGGACGAACCGGACTTCCATACTCTAGTAAGCCGTGGTGACTGAGAATGACATGGCGAAGCAGAACGACTTCTTCCTTAGTGTCATCGATACCAAGCTCCATAACCGTCTTAGTAATTTCACTATCGATCAGAGCGATATGTCCAAGGAGATTGCCTCGCACTGTATACTCAGTCTGGTCTGGTCCCGTCAACTCAATAACTTTAGCCAAGTCATGTAACATAATTCCTGCATAGAGCAGGCTCTTATTGAGCTGAGGATAGACCTCGCTAATGGCATCTGCCAAACGCACCATGGTCGCCGTATGATAGGCCAAACCCGTTTCAAAGGCATGATGGTTGGTCTTTGCTGCTGGATAAGAATAGAATTCCTTATCGTACTTGGTGTAGAGATTTCGAACAATTCGTTGCCAAACAGGATTTTCTATTTTGAAAATCATTTGCGACATGTAGTCACGGATTTCCTTGACATCAACTGGTGACTTGACCTTGAAATCAGCTGGATCATTGGGTTCACCAGGTTGAGGCAGGCGGAGAGTAATTTGATTGACCTGTGGAGTGTTGTTATAAACTTCTCGGCGTCCTTTCATGTGGACAACCTTACCTGCGGTAAAGGCCTCAACGTTATGAGGTTGGGCATCCCAGAGTTTACCTTCAATCTCGCCACTATCATCTTGGAAGGTAAAGGCTAGGTAATTTTTCCCAGCTCGTGTCTGTCTCAAATCAGCTGACTTGATTAGGTAAAAGCCTTCAAACAGCTCATCTTTTTTCATGTGACTAATCTTCATATTCATCCTCATCTTCTTGGAAATGGAGTAGATCAAGCGCAGGCTCACCTTCTGATAACTCAATGTGACGGAGCGTCCGCTCAATAGCTGTAGTACGACGATTTAATAATTCATCAATATTGCCAGAGGCATGTTGGAGGTGTTTTTGTGCCTTGACCAGAATGCCACCAAACTTGCCAAACTCGGTCTTGACGCTAGCAAGCGTCTTACTGATATGGTCAGCACTCTTCTGGATATTGAGGGTCTTGAAGCCAACTGATAGGGAATTTAGAAGGGCTGATAAGGTACTTGGACCTGCAACAATAATCTGCTCCTCCCGCCTCAAATCATCAAAGAAGACCGGATTGCGGACGATTTCTGAGTAGAGACCTTCTGTCGGAACAAATAAAACTCCAAAATTGGTTGTTCGAGGCGGTGCTAGATACTTATTCCTGATATCCTTAGCAAAGCGCTTGACGCTTGCTAAAAGCGATTTACGACAGCGTTCAATCTCGTCCTTGTCACCTGCTTCATAGGCTTCTTCTAAGCGGTAATAATCTGCCAGTGGAAACTTAGAGTCGATTGGCAGGTAGACATATTCCTGGCCGCCTTGGCCAGGTAACTTGATAGCATACTCCACTCGTTCGCTGGAGTTTTCAACCGTTGCAAATTCTCGCTCGTACTGGGCAGGGGTCATGATGTCTTCTATGATTTGCCCCAGTTGCAATTCTCCCAGAATCCCTCGCGTCTTGGTTCCAGAGAGAACCTTGTTGAGAGCACCAACATCGCGGGCAACTGTCTGCATTTCTCCCAGACCTCGATTGACAGACTCTAGTTGCTTGGAAACTGTCTCAAAGGAAGCCTGCAAGCGTGTCTGTAGGGTCTTTTCCAACTTTTCCTCGACCGTCTGGCGCATTTGTTCCAAGCGTTGCTCATTTGATTCCTGCAAGGCTTGGAGGCGTTGGTCGGTCTTGTCTCTAGTTTGTAAGAGATTATCTGTCATTTCTTGACGAACCTGAGTCAAACCTTGGTGCAATTCCATTCGCATTTCTTGCAAACGATCGCTGACAGCCACTTCCAAATCTTTTTGATCTAGCTGACTGGCTTGTCTGGCTTGTTCAAAGCGGTAATCCAACTGATCTGACAAGTGATCTGCCTGATCCTCCAGGCTCTTGCTTAAATGTTTTTCCTGCTTATCCTGCCTTTGCCAAATCAGAAAGAGACCAGCTAGGTTGGCAATTAATAATAGAACAAGTAAACTTTCCATCTTACCTCCTGTCCTTGCTATGCAAGACAACCACATAGCCATCTGGGCAAGTCACCGAAACTTCCCTATCTATATATTCGTTAGAAGCGTACACTTTTTTAAAGAAAAAATTCTCCTCTGTTAACTCATACTTGGCTCCAAGAATGGTCAACTGGCTATCCCGAACTGGCATAAAGGCTAGGTAGTCATAGTCTGAACGCGGTTCAAGCTGACTGGTTCCTTCTGGACAATAGGCAATCAAATTTTGCCCATCCTCAATCGCTATCTGACGCATATAGGGGGCCAACTTTGGATTGCTAGGCAGAAAGACGTTAGCCAACATATGGTCAATACGGCCACCAAGAGCCCCGAAAATAGTGACCTGAGCCTGAGGATTTTGCTCAAAGATGGTTAAAAGAGCCAATTCTAGATCAGTATCATCTTTTTCTGGTCGCGCTTGGACAAAATGCTGAGCACGTTTTTGAATCAACTGACGCTCTTCTGCGGTTACAGAATCAAAATCCCCAACTGCTATGGCGAGAGGAAGTTTTTCCTCCAAGACCCAGAGCGAGCCCCGATCCACACCGACAAAGCAATCAAAGTCCGTCCGGTAGTGACCGCGGTCTCCGCCTGCAAAAACGGCAACCCTAGTCCAGTTGTTTTCTGAGAGTTTGTACTCGCTCATTGACATCTCCCTTAAAGACATAGGAACCTGCTACAAAAACGGTCGCACCAGCTTCTTTAGCCTGAGCAATAGTTTGATCATCAATCCCGCCATCGACTTCAATCTCAAAGTTCAAGCCTTTTTCCTCACGAAGGGCAACCAACTCACGAACCTTATCCATGGTTTCAGGTAGAAAAGCTTGCCCACCGAAACCAGGGTTCACTGTCATGACTAAGACTTGGTCAACTAGATGAAGGACGTGCTTAATCGTCTCGACTGGCGTACCAGGATTAATGACAACCGAAGGTTTGACACCGAGCGAACGAATTTTTTGGAGGGCGCCATGAATATGAGGCGTTGCTTCAACATGGATGCTGATGATATCCGCACCTGCACGCGCAAAGTCTTCCAGATGGTGTTCAGGATTGGCTACCATCAAGTGGCAGTCAAAGACCATCTTGCTATGAGGGCGAAGAGCTTCGACTACACCTGCACCAAAACTGATTTGTGGTACAAAGTGACCGTCCATGATATCGATATGGGCATACTCTGCCCCAGTTGCTTCTAGACGTTTGATTTCACGTTCAAAGTTGGCATAATCTGCTGCCAGAATTGACGGAGCAATCTTGTATTGAGACATAGGTTTCTCCTTATTTTGGAATTTTTTTGCTGACTTTTTTATAGGTTTCTCTGCGATTTTCAATCTCACTGAGGAATTGCAGGTAATTATCAAAACGGAAGGACGCAATGACACCCTCTTCAACAGCTGGTTTAACCGCGCAAGAAGGCTCATGAGTATGGGTACAGCTACGGAACTTACAATCTCGACTGATACTAGCAAGCTCTGGAAAAGCTTGATTAAGGTCTTCAGCCGTTGAGACTTCATAATCCAAGGATGAAAAGCCTGGCGTATCTGCGATTTTGCCCCCATTGAGGTTATAAAAACTAACAGCTCGAGTGGTATGACGGCCACGACCCAGACTGTCTGAGATTTCTCCTGTTTCAAGATTAAGATCTGGTGCGATTTTATTGAGAAGAGTTGACTTCCCAACGCCCGTCTGCCCCATAAAGACTGTAATCTTACCTGTTAACAAAGGAAGAAGTTCTTCTTTACTGGTCACAAAGTCATAACCAATGTCACCATAGGTTTGTTTGTAAAAACTTAATTCTTCCCTATCATCCAACAAGTCCATTTTGGAAATATAGACGATGGGATGGATGCCCTTGTGCTCCAAAAGAACCAAGAAACGATCCAGCAAATTGCTGTTGAAGTCCGGTTCCTTGACGGACATGATTACCACAGCTTGGTCAATATTGACAATAGGCGGACGGACCAGACTGTTTTTCCGTTCGTGAATCTTGAGGATATAACCTTCTGAATTTTCCTCAGCAGAGAAATCTACCCAATCCCCAACGTAAGGGGTATGGCCTTTTTTACGGAAATTCCCACGCGCGCGCGTCTGATAAACCTGACCCTCACTCTCCACATAGTAGAAACCTGCCAGGGCTTTAATAATTTGTCCTTGCATCTTAGAGTCCTTGTCCTTTAAGCGCATCTGCTAGACTGGCAAACTCTGCCAAGCTGAGAGCTTCCCCACGAACACTCGGTGACAAACCTGCTTGGTCCAAGGCCTTGGTCAATTTTTCCTTGACTTCTTCAGTCTTGCCAAAGTAACCTGTCAAATTGTTCCACAAGGTCTTGCGGCGATGGGTAAAACTAGCCTTGGAAACCTTAAAGAAGAAGTTCTCGTCTTCCACTGCTACGGCTGGCTCTGGACGACGCACCATTTTCAAAATAGCTGAATCCACATTTGGCGCTGGCACAAAGACTGTACGCGGCACGATAAAGGCAATCTTGGCTGTCATGTAGTACTGAACCGCAATCGACAAGCTACCGTAAGCCTTGGTGTTCGGTTGGGCTGAGATACGATCCGCCACTTCTTTCTGCATCATGACCACAAACTCACTAAAGGGAATGCCACTTTCGATCAAATGCATGAGAATAGGCGTCGTGATATAGTATGGCAAGTTGGCTACTACCTTGATTGGCAGGTCAGGATTTTTGAAATTCTGGATATGTTGCGCCAAATCGACCTTGAGAATATCCTCGTTGACCACTGTTACATTGTCAAAATCACGCAGGGTATCTGCCAGAATCGGTACCAAACGGTGGTCGATCTCAAAAGCCATGACTTGAGCTGCACGCTCCGCTAGGAATTCTGTCAAGGCACCAATACCTGGCCCGATTTCGATAACATTGACCTGGTCATCAATTTCAGCCGTATCCACGATTTTTTGAAGGATATTGGTATCCGTCAAGAAATTTTGCCCGAAGGACTTTTTAAAGGTAAAACCGTGACGCTCCAGCACTGCCTTGGTCACGCTATAATCTGCAATTCTCATTTATTCTCTTTTCTAATATGAACGACGAAATATCCAAACAAAATCATTTCCTCTAGAACCCTGATGAATCAGGTCTTTTAAATAAACATTTGGATTCGTCAGTTCTTTTGTTTCCGTATTATAACTTGTTATTGTCTTTCCACCATGTCGAAGAAGCCATTCCGTATCCAATCCAGGCAGATATCTGTCCTTTTGAAGAAAACTACAAAGCTCCTCAACTGTCATATCCTCCGGAATATCAAGATCCATCTGATGAGAGAAAACATCATCCCCCATGCAGATAGACTCTCTGTCAACTTGTATTTTCATTTCTCTCTTTCCTTGTAAACTTCTATTTAGATGTTATCAAAATGAATTTTCTGAAATAAATCTACTTATCTCTATTGTAACACATTCCCCTTACATTTGGGGTTTGCTTAGCTGTTCTTATAAGATTTCATAGCTTCTTCCACTTCTGCCAAGGTGACCCCAAACAACTCTAGGCGTTTGAGGAGTTGCTTGCCGTTGGAATAGCCAATTCGGAGAGCTTCTCCTAGATATTCTCGTCGCTTACGGCTATCTGCTCCTGCTAGAAAACCAAGGCGAATCAAGTCGCTACGACTGATGTCAAACTGACTCTCCTGTTCAAATTGTTCTGTCACCTGAGCTAGAGCCGTTTTTAGGTCTTCATAGCTAGCATGCTCAATTCCCAAAGACCGCCCCTTGGTCTTGGATTTGGGAACAGCTTCATCTCGTTTGAGGAAGGCATGCTGAACTGTTGGAATGGCCGTCATAATCATACGACGAATCCGCTCCCCATTAAAATCTGGGTCTGTAAAGACAATGACTCCATGACGTTGGTGCAGGCGCTTAACCCGCTCTATGTCCTGGTCATTGATGGCAGAACCTCGAGTCTCATAGGTCTCTACATCGAAATAACGTTTGAGATTGGCCGTGTCATCGCGACCTTCGACCACGATGACTTGGGAAATTTTTTCTTTCATTACTTGTTGTCCAATCCAAAAATGCACTCTGCATTTGCAGTCGTTGCTGCTGCTAACTCCTCGGTCGTCATACCACGCAGATCCGCGATAAAATCTACTACATAGCGAGTATAGGCTGTTTTGTTTTCGCGACCACGTTTAGGAACAGGAGCCAAATAAGGCGCATCCGTTTCCACCAAAATCTTGTCCAAAGGAAGTTCTCTAGCTGCCTCTTGGATATCGGTTGCCTTCTTAAAAGTCACCACTCCTGAGAAGGAAATAGTCATACCAAGCTCGACAAACTTCTCTGCCCATTCAAGTGTTCCTGAGAAAGAATGCATGATGCCACCTCGAGGACCAACTCCCTCGCTCTTGATAATCTCATAGGTATCTTCCAGCGCATCACGGGTATGGACAACAAAAGGCAAATCCAAGTCCTTAGACAGCTGAATCTGACGACGAAAAACCTGCTCCTGCACCTCTTTTGACGCTGTCATCCAATGATAATCCAAACCAATCTCACCTAAAGCAACAACCTTGGGATGCTTGAGCTTATCAAGCAAGTAGTCTTCAATCTCCTCTGTATAAGTCCCTGCCTCTGTCGGATGCCAACCAATAGTCGCGTAAAGTTGCTCATACTCATCCACCAACTCCAAAGCACGCTCAATCGTCGGTTGATCAAAACCAACAATATTCATCTGTGTCACACCCATCTCAGCGGCCAAGGCAATTTCTTCTGCCTCACGACCTGCAAATTCTTCTACATTCAAATGTGTATGTGTATCAAAAATCATCTCTTCTAACCTCGTTTTCTATCTTCTATTATACCAAAAAACTGCCTTCTCTCCTCATCTGTAAAAAATATTCTAAAATCCATCGTCGTCTCTTGACGCTATTTTTCCAAAGCAGTATAATAGCACTTATTGAAATTTTCAAAAAAGGAAAATACCATGTTTACAAAATTAAAACAGACCTTTATCGGTCGTCCTCTTAAGTCCTTAACAGAAGGCGAGGGAGGGCTGCTGGGAAAAATGCAGGCCTTAGCCATGTTATCAAGCGACGCTCTATCTTCCATTGCCTATGGGCCTGAGCAAGTAGTCCTCGTCTTGGCTAGTCTCTCTCCACTTGCTATATGGTGGAGCCTTCCCATCGGCCTCTTTGTCCTCCTGCTTCTGGCTAGTCTGACCGTTTCCTACCGTCAAATCATCCACGCCTACCCTCAAGGAGGAGGGGCCTATATGGTTACTCGAGAAAATCTATCGCCCGAGCTAGGCTTGATTGCTGGAGGTAGTCTGCTGGTTGACTACATGCTGACTGTGGCGGTATCAGTATCATCTGGAGCTGATGCTATCACAGCAGCTCTCCCTGCTCTCCACCCTTACAACCTCCACATCTCCATTTTTCTAGTTTGCTTGCTCATGCTCTTGAACTTACGGGGCTTAAAAGAATCTGCCAGTTCACTGATGATTCCTGTCTATCTCTTTATTATCAGTACTGTCTTTCTCTTGCTCTATGGAATCTTTCAACTAATGACAGGATCACTCAGCTATCAGGCGACTTCTCCTATTGGACATGCCGTCCCGAGCCTGTCTATCGTTCTCATTCTAAGAGCCTTTACCAGCGGCTCCGCCTCTCTGACAGGGGTTGAAGCTATTTCAAATGCCGTTCCCTTTTTCAAGGCTCCGAAAGAGAAGAATGCTGCTCAGACCTTGACCATCATGTCACTGATTCTAGGATTTCTTTTTGCAGGCATTACCTTCCTAAACTACTGGATGGGGATTATGCCTCAACACGGAGAAACTATTCTTTCACAGATGGCTCAAGGCATCCTTGGTAATTCCTTCTTAGGCCACCTTGGCTATTATATCTTCCAATTCTCCACAGCCTTGATTTTAGCCGTAGCTGCAAATACTGGCTTTTCAGCCTTCCCTATGCTGGCCTACAATATGGCTAAAAACAAATACATGCCCCATCTCTTTATGGAAAAAGGAGACCGCCTAGGCTACTCCAATGGAATTTTAACTCTGGCTTTTGGGGCTATGATTCTTCTTCTCATTTTTAATGGGAATACTGAACGCTTGATTCCTCTTTATACTATCGGGGTCTTCGTGCCCTTTGCCCTTTCTCAGACTGGGATGATTCGCCATTGGAAAAAAGAAAAAGGGGCAAATTTCTTAAAACCTGCCCTTGCCAATATCCTTGGAGCTATCATTTGCTACGCTATCGTGCTAATCCTGCTCTTTTTCCGTCTTAGTGATATCTGGCCTTTCTTCCCGATTATTCTCGTACTCACCCTACTCTTCTTAGCGATTCACAGTCATTACCAAAAAGTAGCCCAACAACTGCGACTCTATGAAGGAATCGAAAAACGTACCTACGATGGAAATCTAGTTCTCGTCCTAGTAGGAAATGTCACCCGTGTAAGTGTTGGAGCCATTAACTACGCTCAAAGTATCGGTGACGAAGTCCTAGCCATGCATATTTCTACTAAGGAAACAGCAGAAAAAGACCAAGAGATTCTCCAAGAATTTGCCGATTACTTCCCAACCATCACTCTAAAAAATATCAAGACCAGCTACCGTGACATCATCACCCCTACTGTCAAGTATGTCAAACGGATTTCCGAGGAAGCTCAGAAAAAGAACTATACAGTCACTGTCCTCGTTCCCCAGTTTATCCCCAATAAACCTTGGCAAAATATCCTGCACAATCAGATGAGTCTCAAACTCAAATACGCCCTCCGTTGGCACCAAGATGTCGTTGTCGCTAGCTATTCTTATCACTTAAAAGAATAAAGAAAAGGCCCTACCAGAACCAAGAAGCGTCTGGTAGGACCTTTTTTCTGAATCCAGTCACTAAGTTTAACTGAAAAGCATGACTAGGAATATCATTGAATGTGGTTAGCTAAATCTTCCTGAGCTTTTTTATTTGACTCAGCTTTTTCTTTTAGCCATTTTTCATAGAGTTCTTGGTACTGTTTAGCAGTTACTGGCTCTTTTTGCAATTCAACATATTTGTAGTTGTCCGCATTTCCTTTATGACCAACGAATGAGAATGGTCCTGTAAACGGTACAGTCTTACGGAAGATTGGATTAGCTCCACCACTTTGAACTGGTAGGAACAAGGCGCTATCTGTTAACCAAGCTTGGGCTTCAGCATATTTTTCATAGCGGGCTTGAGTATCTGTGATTTCTGCGTCTGCCTGATCCAAGAGTTTCTTATAGTCAGCAAGACCAATCTTGTCCTTAACTTCCTTGTCTTTTCCTTCAGACAAGCCCATGTTTTTCAACTGAGAACCTGTCTCTGGATCAAGGATTGCTAGGTAAGTCTTAGGATCTGAGTAATCTCCACCCCATCCTGAGATGTCGATGTCATAGTCTTTTTGCTCTGCTGTATCTGCAAAGTAGGTTGCTTGGTCTTTTTCATCTGGAGATAGTTGGATAACATCGATGACCACATTCTCCTTACCAAGGGTTTCTTCCACTGTTTGCTTGAAAGAACCGGCCTGTTGCACATCTAACTTAGCAGTCTGGTCAACTGGCATATCCAAATGAATTGGGAAAGTTACTCCCTGAGCTTGCAGACTTTCTTTGGCCTTAGCAAACTTCTCTTTGGCCTTTTCAGGATTCAAGAATGCTTGCTTACCATCGTTTAGGTCGATATTCGCCCAATCTTTACCGTAGTTGACAATTTTTTCATTGACAATATCACCAAAGTTCTTATCACCAACTTGGACAAAGTTACTTGGTGTAACCGTGTTACGCAAGATACGGTCTGCTCCATCTTCACCATTTGTCTGCGCTGCATAGGCATGACGGTCAAAGGCAAAGTTGATAGCCTGACGGAAATCTTTATTCTGCATAGCTGCGCGCGAATCTGTCTTTTCCTTATCAGACTGTTTCATAGTTTGCTTGTAGCTTTGACGATTCACGTTGAAAAGATAATAGAAAGTAACTGAGTTTTGCGGTGTATAGGTAATTTTGTCCTCATTTCCCTTTTTGAGTTCAGCAAAGACAGAACTTGTTGGGAAGATACGACCATCAGTATAGTTACCATCCAAGAAGCCTCTTGCAATGCTGTCTTGGTCAGAACCATCAAAGAAAGAAAGTTTCACTTTCTCAATTTTGACATTGTCCTTATCCCAGTAGTTAGGGTTTTTATCAAACTCAATCAAAGATTTTGATGTGAAGGACTTAAACAAGTAAGGACCATTTGACAAGATACTTGATGGTGTCACACTTCCAAAGTCATCTCCCTTAGACTTCAAGAAAGCTTCATTTACAGGACTAAGAATACTTGCTGTTGTTTTAGAGTTCCAATAAGTCTCAGGTTGATTGAGGGTGTATTGTAGCGTGTAATCATCCACTGCCTTAACACCAACAGTTGCAAAATCAGATGATTTTCCTTCAACATAATCTGCTAGACCCTTGATAGAGTCTTGTACCAAGTACAAGTTTTCAGCTTTTTTATCAGCTGCATACTTAAGACCTGTCACAAAGTCATGAGCTGTTACATCCGCATACTCTTCTCCTTCAGAAGTGTACCATTTAGCTCCCTGACGGATTTTATAAGTGTAGGTCAAACCATCTTTTGACACTGTCCATGACTCAGCCATAGATGGGATGAGATTGCCATACTGGTCATTTTCCAACAAACCATCAATCAAGTTGGTTGTGATACTAGATGTAGAATCTCGTGTAGAGGTAATATAATCCAAGGTATCTGGGTTATTGACAAAGATATAAGAGTATGTCTTGTCTGCATTGCTTGATTGGGATGACCCGCATGCCGCTAGAGCTAGACCTGCTGTCAAAACCATAGCTCCAAAAAGCATAACTTTTGATTTCTTCATGATTATTCTCCATTTTTTACAGTATGTGAAATATTATACACTATTTGAGCAAAAATATAAAGCCTTTTTAACTTTTTTACAAAAATAAAAATCAGTAGACTCGAGTTCCTACTGATTTTTGTTATGGTTCGTTTGGATTATGCAGCCAAAACTTTGCGTCCTTTACGACGACGAGCTGCCAATACGCGACGACCGTTTTTAGTTGACATACGGTTACGGAATCCGTGTTTGCGCGCACGACGAAGTTTACTTGGTTGATAAGTACGTTTCACGATGAATACCTCCTCATAGATTTTGTATTCGTTTAGCCGGCTATAAAGTGATCAGTTACTAAACATACTTTACTATTCTATCTGATTCTTTCACTTTTGTCAATAGCTCTAGGCAAATGTTTCCAGCTTTTTCGAATGTAAGCCCTATCTACGATACTGTTTCAAGAAACGAGTCATCTTTTCTTGGATTTGGGCCAGTTCATCAACACGAGGAAGGTAAACGATACGGAAGTGGTCTGGTTCCTGCCAGTTAAAGCCTCGACCATGAACCAAGAGAACCTTTTCCTGTTTCAAGAAATTAAGGACAAATTGCTCATCATCATCGATACGGTACATATTGCGGTCGATTTTAGGGAAGATATAGAGTCCAGCCTTGGGTTTAACCGCAGACAAACCTGGAATGTCTTGAATGGCATTGTAGATGAAGTTTCTTTGCTCGTAAATTCGTCCACCAGGAAGGAGCAATTCATCAACAGATTGGTGGCCACCCAAGGAAGTTTGTACAACTTGTTGGGCCAAAACGTTAGAGCAAAGGCGCATATTGGACAGCATATTGAGTCCTTCAATATAGCCCTTGACGTGCGTTTTAGGTCCAGACAAAACCATCCAACCCACACGGAAACCAGCAATACGGTGAGATTTTGATAGACCATTCATGCTGACACAGAAAACATCTGGTGCCAAACTAGCCACAGGCGTATGCACATGTCCATCCATAACCATGCGGTCATAGATTTCATCCGCAAAGATAATCAAATCGTTTTGACGGGCAATCTCAATAATCTCCAACAAGAGTTCCTTAGGATAAAGGGCTCCAGTTGGGTTATTTGGATTGATAAGGACGATCGCCTTGGTATTGGAAGTGATTTTTGACTTGATATCGTCAATATCTGGGTACCATTCTGCAGCTTCATCACAGATATAGTGAACAGCATTTCCCCCAGCTAGGCTGACAGCGGCTGTCCAGAGAGGATAGTCTGGCATTGGCACCAAGACCTCGTCTCCATTGTCCAAAAGTCCCTGCATGGACATGACAATCAGCTCACTGACACCATTTCCAAGGTAAATATCATCAATATCTACGTTTGGAAATTTCTTCAATTGGCAATACTGCATGATGGCCTTACGGGCTGAGAAAATCCCTTTGGAATCAGAGTAACCCTCACTATCACGCGCATTCATAATCAAGTCATGAATGACTTCGTCTGGCGCTGTAAAGCCAAATTCTGCTGGATTTCCTGTATTCAGACGTAAAATCTTTTCTCCGTTTGCTCGCATCCGCATGGCTTCTTCCAAAACAGGACCACGGATATCATAAGCAACATGCTCTAACTTACTAGACTTGTTATATTCTTTCATCTTGTTTCCTCAATTCATCAGGATAGTAACATTATACCACTAGAAAGAGAATGCGACAAGTTTACTGAAATGGGTTACTAAGTTCGTATAGAAGAAAAACCTCGCTAACAGCGAGGTCAAGACAGGGGAGATAGCAGGTATTTTGCCAAAGAAAGATCACATACCAAAAGATAAACCTAGAAAAAGCAAGCCTAGAAAGGAATCATAGAGAAGATTGAACATGAGGAAAAGCCCCCATATCATCATGTAATCCCAACGCCCACTTCGTTTAGCAACTAGGAATAAAATTAGATGGTAGAATACATGAAAGACTAAAAATCCGATAAAACCTGGATAAAGAAGGGGAATCAGCTTTTCTAATTGCCAGATCATGATAACTTCTACCAAGACTGAAACTAGGATAATTCCATAATAAAAGAAATTTGATTTTTGAAAAGAGTGTTTCATCATTCTCCCTCCCTTCACTTGTTTCCTGCTATCCTTTCTTTTATTTTATCATATATTTATATAGTTTTTAAGCGCTAACATTCTTTTGAAAAATACTTTTTTTGCTTTACTTCTATAGTGAAAAGGTTTACAATAATAGTAAGAAAATTTCAGGAGGTTTCATTATGGCACAACGTTACCAAAATATCATGGTCGCAATCGATGGTTCTAAAGAAGCGGACTTGGCTTTTGTCAAGGGAGTTCATTCTGCTCTACGAAACGATGCTAAACTCACCATCGCACATGTCATTGACACACGCGCACTCCAAAGCGTATCCACCTTTGATGCTGAAGTTTACGAAGAACTCCAAGTCGACGCTGAAAGTCTGATGAAAGAGTACGAAAAACGTGCTAAAGATGCTGGTGTGGCAGATGTTCACATCGTCATTGAAATGGGAAATCCAAAAACCCTACTAGCACGTACTATTCCCGATGCTGAGGAAGTGGACCTCATCCTCGTTGGCGCAACAGGTCTCAACGCCTTTGAACGCCTCTTGGTCGGCTCTTCATCTGAATACATTCTCCGCCATGCTAAAGTCGATTTACTGGTGGTGAGAGAACAAGAAAAAACCTTATAATCATGAAGAAAAGGAGCCCAGAGCTCCTTTTTGTTTACTGTTTATTTCTCTCTTTATGACGCTCATAAGCCTTGAGCTGGCGCTGCAGTTCCTTTTTAATAGCAGGTTCTGGAGCATATTTTTCTTCCCAATCATCTGGTTTTAAGATTTTGTGGGTCACTGGATCAAAATGAGCCTTGCCATCTGGGAAAATTTTCCCCATATTAGCCTGATGGACAATATCAAAAATACGTTCTGGGTCCACCCCCATCAAGACAAAACTACCATAGGTAAAGTAAAGCGTATCAATCAAGGCATCTACCTGACCTATCAAATCTTGCTGAGCAGGCGTCTTCTTGGCTACTTTATCTGCCGCCTTATCAAGAGCTTGATGAAGTTGCGATAGAGCTTGACCAAAATCCTCTTCAGAAGGACTGGCAGCTCTAACAAATTCCACCAATTCTTCTATTTTAAAGCCAGCCCTGTGGGTTGCACCTTCTAAATCCCAAGCTCGTGGTTCTTCTTGGGTCCGTTCATCCATCATATGGTGGAAGGTCTTGACCTTATTGAAATGATAGTCACGGCTAACAAAGACTTTTTCTGAGGCCAGAACACCAAAATGTTCCAGGGCCTTGTGGATTCCGTCTTGCTGATTGCTGGTAGTGATATGCTTGGCAACTTCCTTGACACTGCTACTACCATTTCCCATAGCGACCGACATACCGACACCTGCAAGCATTTCTAGGTCGTTATCTGAGTCACCAAAGGCCATCACTTGGTTGAGGTCAAAGCCATATTCTTTCCCAACTCTGCGAATACCTTCCAATTTAGAATTCCCTTGATTGATGACATCCGCTGCAAATGGATTGCTACGTGTCAATTTCAAATCTTCAAAATCAGCTGCTGCCTTCTCAGATTCTTCTGGAGTCATCAGCATCAAAACTTGGTAAATAGGCTGATTCATCAGATGAAGCAGGTCTTCTTCCTTTTGGGGAACAACCTTACTGACCATGCGATTAAAGGAATGACTCACCGTCCGAGTTAAAACAGAGGGAACGAAGCGACTGATTCGTTGAGAAAAAGAACCCAAACCAAAGGACATGATTTTAGAACCTAACATGGCATCCTTGGTCCCTAGGGCAATCTCCTTGCCCTCTTTTTTAGCATAAGTAATGAGGTGACGCAAATGTAACTTGGAAATTGGGCTCGTGAACAAGACTCTGTCTTTAGTAAAGATATACTGGCCATTGTAGGTTATCGCAAAATCCAAGTCCAAATCGTCCATCAATTCCTTAACAAAAAAAGGTCCTCGACCTGTCGCTACGCCGACAAGCACCCCTTGTTCTTTGACGACTTTAATCGCGTCCTTAGTGGATTTCAAAACACTCTTGCGATCGTTGACCAAGGTTCCATCGATATCAAAAAAAACAGCTTTGACTTCCATCCTATCCCAATCTCCCCTTTTGTGATACAATGATTATACCACATTTCAGAAAGAGTGAGTAAATCATGCCTAAGAAAATCCTTGTTTTACATACAGGTGGGACTATTTCCATGCAGGCCGATGCTTCTGGCGCTGTTGTGACGAGTTCAGATAATCCCATGAACCATGTGTCCAACCCACTTGAAGGAATCCAAGTCCACGCCTTGGACTTTTTTAACCTACCAAGCCCCCATATCAAACCCAAGCATATGCTAGCCCTCTACCAAAAAATCAAAGAGGAAGCAGATAACTACGATGGGGTTGTGATTACACATGGAACCGATACTTTAGAGGAAACAGCTTATTTCCTTGATACCATGGAAGTTCCCCATATGCCTATCGTTCTAACAGGTGCCATGCGTAGCTCCAACGAACTCGGCAGTGATGGCGTTTATAATTATCTGAGTGCTTTACGAGTGGCTAGCGATGGCAGAGCTGCGGACAAAGGGGTTTTGGTCGTTATGAACGATGAAATCCATGCTGCCAAGTATGTTACCAAAACGCATACGACCAACGTCAGCACCTTCCAAACTCCTACCCACGGCCCCCTTGGTCTCATCATGAAACAGGAAATCCTCTACTTCAAAACCGCTGAACCTCGTGTTCGCTTTGACCTTGATCACATACAAGGCTTGGTCCCTATCATCTCGGCTTATGCTGGTATGACAGATGAGCTAATTGATATGCTGGATTTGGAACAATTGGACGGTTTGATTATCCAAGCCTTCGGAGCTGGTAATGTTCCCAAAGAAACGGCTCAAAAATTAGAAAGCCTTCTGCAACAAGGAATCCCAGTCGCCCTAGTTTCACGATGCTTTAACGGTATCGCTGAGCCTGTTTATGCCTACCAAGGTGGGGGCGTGCAGTTGCAAAAATCTGGTGTCTTCTTTGTTAAAGAACTCAACGCCCAAAAAGCTCGCTTGAAACTCCTCATCGCCCTCAATGCCGGACTAAAAGGACAGGCTTTGAAAGACTATATGGAAGGCTAAACCTCTTCTCTAAAAACAAATCAGGAAATCTTCACGATTCCCTGATTTTTTCTATTTACGTTTTCGTGTTGAGCGACGTTCTGTCAAACCATGAGGTAAGAGAACTTCACGTTCTTCCAACTCTTCCTTGTGCATAATCTTAGTCAACATACGCATACTAATAGCACCAAGGTCATAAAGAGGTTGGGCAATAGTTGTCAAGTTTGGACGGGTAAAGCGTGAGATTTGTGAATCATCACTAGTAATGATTTCAAACTCTTCTGGTACTGACACACCCTTATCAGCAAGGCCGTTCAAGACACCTGCTGCCAACTCATCACCTGTTACAACTGCTGCAGTTGCATTTGATGAAATCAAGCGTTCTGCCAAGGCATAACCGTCTTCATAAGTGTATTTAGATTCAAATACCAATCCTTCGCTATAAGAAATACCTGCTTTTTTCAAGGCTTCCTTGTAGCCAACCAAACGAACCTTACCATTGATG
Source organism: uncultured Streptococcus sp. (assembly GCF_915066115.1). GTDB lineage: Bacteria > Bacillota > Bacilli > Lactobacillales > Streptococcaceae > Streptococcus. The sequence goes on from NZ_CAJZDT010000008.1 coordinate 26,646, forward strand.
TCATCCACTAGTGGACCGCTAACAAAAGCGATGCGCTCGTTCTCTTTAGCAAGGTAGGTCACTGCATCAATCGTAGCTTGTTTGTAGTCAATATTGACACTTGGAAGCTGATGTTCTACATCCACAGTTCCTGCAAGAACAACTGGTGTTCGAGAACGAGAAAACTCTGAACGAATTTTTTCAGTCAAGTGGTAACCCATAAAGATGATACCATCCACTTGCTTAGAAAACAGTGTATTGACCACTGAAACTTCCTTGTCATCATCCTCATCACTATTGGCAAGGACGATATTGTACTTGTACATTTCAGCGATATCATCAATCCCTTTAGCAAGCGTTGAGAAATAGCCATTGGTAATATTCGGGATTACGACACCAACAGTGGTTGTCTTTTTACTTGCAAGACCACGCGCCACTGCATTTGGACGGTAATCCAAACGATCAATCACCTCAAGCACTTTTTTACGGGTGTTCTCTTTTACATTCTTGTTGCCATTGACTACACGGCTAACTGTCGCCATTGAAACTCCTGCTTCACGGGCGACATCATAAATCGTTACTGTATCGTCTGTATTCATTCTATTTCCTTTCTATATCATACCTCACGAGACTCCAAAAAAAGAGACGGTATGAAAATTTCGTTTTCATGCTTCTGCTTATTCCATTTTATCACTATTTGTAAACACTTTCAAGTATTTTTTGAAGGTTATTTGAAAAAAATTTCATAGAAAACTATGTTTATGAAGAAAAAATCACCTTTTCTTGATTTTTAATCCTATTTGCTGTATGATAAGGGAAAAGAAAGGGGGCAGAAATATGGCTTTTACCAATACCCACATGCGGTCAGCTAGTTTTGGCATTGTTACCAGCTTGCCTGATGATGTTATTGACTCTTTTTGGTACATCATCGACCACTTCTTAAAAAATGTCTTTGAATTGGAGGAGGAACTCGAGTTTCAATTGCTTAATAACCAAGGAAAAATTACCTTCCACTTTTCAAGTCAACATCTCCCTACAGCCATTGATTTTGACTTTAACCACCCTTTCGACCCTCTTTATCCCCCGAGAGTCCTGGTTTTAGATATGGACGGTAGAGAAACTATCCTCCTCCCAGAAGAAAATGACCTATTTTAAAAACTCTAGCCTTCAGTTACAAGCGACTGAAAACTAGAGTTTTTTCTATTGTTTCAAAGCATTATACAAGTTGCGGATCGGTTGCTTTAATGTCGGATGGATAAAATGAGGCGCAATTTCCTGTAAGGACTCAAGGACAAAAAGGCGTTCCGCTATATAAGGATGAGGCAAGATGAGGTCGTCTGTATAAAGAATCTGGTCCTCTACAAAGAGCAAGTCCAAATCAATCAAACGAGGCCCCCAATGCACTTCTCTAACCCGTCCCATCTCTGACTCAATGGCTAACAAGGTTTCTAACAAGACTGGTGCTGGTAGCCAGGTTTCCACCTCAACCACTTGATTAGCAAAGCTATCCTGCTCCACTCCACCCCAAGGCTCCGTTGCTAAGACACTGGACTCTTTGAGAATATGGATGCCACGATTTCGCATTTTCTCAATGGCTTGTTTCAAGTTTGCTTGTTTATCTCCCATATTGCTTCCTAGGGCGATAAAGGCCCGTTGCTTGCGACGATGAATGGTTACCGAGCAAGTATCTAGTGGCAAATGCACTGGCGCCCAAGGTTTTTTCAGTTCCAGCTTCATTTCTTGGACAAGAGGATAAGCCTCAAAAGTACGTTCTACTAGTTTGTAGGCTACCGTTTCAATCAAGTCCTCAGTGGTTTCCTGAAACCAAGTCGTCCACTGCTGACACAGTTCTCCGTAATGGACAGATGCTGTTAAATCCAAGTCTGTCGCCGCCTTAGTCATATCATAGGATAAGCTTGCGGAAATAACAAACTTCTGCCCCAATTCTTTCTCACTTGAAAAAAGACCATGATAGGCAAAAATTTCCAAATCTTTAATCTGCAGTTGATCCATAACTAGTCCTTTCTAGAAAAATCC
>NZ_CAJZDT010000009.1:0-28258 GCF_915066115.1 uncultured Streptococcus sp.
CTATCGTTATTAGCGGGATTAGATAGTCCTTCAAGTGGAGAGATATTATTTAATAATACTAATATTGAAAAAATAGGATATAGTGAACACAGACGAAAAGATATTTCTTTAGTATTTCAAAATTATAATCTTATTGATTATTTAACACCATTAGAAAATCTAAAACTAGTTTCAAAAAATGCGAATAAGGATATACTTTTACAACTTGGATTGGAAGAAGAGCAGATTAATCGTAATGTTATGAAACTTTCTGGAGGTCAGCAACAACGAATCGGTATTGCCCGTGCCATCGCTGTGAAACCAGAGGTCATTTTATTAGATGAGCCGACATCGGCCTTGGATCCAGAGTTGGTAGGGGATGTTTTAGATGTTTTAAAACAGTTAGCTAAAGAAGGAGTTACTATGGTAGTAGTGACACATGAGATGGGTTTTGCTAGAGATGTAGCCAATCATGTCATTTTTATGGATGGCGGGAAAATTGTTGAAGAAAATAATGCCCATGATTTCTTTAGTCGCCCACAGGAAGAACGAACCAAGCAATTTTTGGCACGAATTCTTTCGGATGCGACCTATAGTGTAGAATATATGATTTGATAGATAGGCTTATCAGGGCAAAAATCAATCCCCCGAGCGTTAAGGCTTGGGGGATTGTTCTATAGGAGGGCTAGTTTAGTTCTCTTTTTTGTTTTTTAGTAAGAACCCGAGACCTAGAAGGGCAAGGAGACTAATTCCTGCAAACAGGAGTTTGTGATCGTTTTTGGTTCCTGTATTTGGAAGTTCAGCTTGTTTAGCTAGAGGCGCAGGTATATTTTCCTTGCTAGGGTTTTCTACTGATTCGTTTTGAACAGCTTCACTTACAGATGATGCTTGTGCTTCTTGTGTTGGTTGTTGAGCTTGTGAATCAGTTGTAGCTTGGCTAGGTTTATTTTCCGCATCAGCTACTTTTGCATCTGGTTTAGTAGAATCAGGTCTAGCTTGTGGAGCTGGAGTTTGCTGTTCCGATTTGATTACTCGGTTTGAAATATTGTCTTGACCATTATTGTGACCTTGTTCTTGTTTTAAGCTAGAAAGGTCAAATTCTGGTTTTTCTTCCACAGCTGGGGCAACGATGGCACCGCCTTGAGAGATTCTAAGAACAGTAGCTGTAAGGGCATTTAATTTCAAGCCTTTTTCAGTCCATTCGAGTCCTTTCGGGTTGGCAATTCCTACTGGCCCTGCTTGGTTTTCATCTGCTAAAACTTCAGCATTTCTGAGGTGGGCAAAGGCAGTTCCCAAATTAAATTCGCGAGCTTTTTCGTCCGCATTGACAAAGACTGCGTAGATGTCTCCATTTGGAGCAGTGATTTGGTAGCCAATTACTACGTCCTCTTTTGCCACACCATTTTGGCCTGGGACAGTGATGAGGTGGACACGGTCTTTGATATCTTGGAGACTCTTAAGTCGGAAGGCATCTGTAGATTGACGAAGAGCAATCAACCCTTTCATATAGTCACGGCTCTTGACATTTTCAGGATATGCTTTTCCATCTGTAGCCTTAGTCCAGTCAAACTTGTTAATAGCATCACTCGAATCATAAGAGTCATGGATGAAGTAAGGATAGTCAAATGGATTGCCGTCCTTATCACGCAACAAGTGAGATTTGTTTGGAACCTTATCCTCCGATACTGGAGTCTTGTAGGCTGGGTCACGGAATTGTTTAGTACGTCCGTATTCCTGACCAGAGTGGATAAACGGAGTTCCTTGAGCTGTCAAGACCATGAGGTTTCCAAGTCGCAAACGACGGTGGATTTCAGCATAGTTCTCAGCCTTGCTTGGGTCTTTTTTGATAGACTGGGCGATGATGTCAAAGAGAGTCAAGTTATCATGGGCTGCGATGTATTGAATCACATCTCCAGGACTATCTGCTTCAAAGTTGGTTGGTTGAGCAATGATATTTTTGAAGATGGTGTTGATATCACGCTTGCCACCTGTGATAAAGGCAGGTTGACCTTCGTTTGGATAACCAGACTTGAGGTTGTTACGAATGTCATCTGAAAAGACAGCGACTGTATCGGTATGTTTCATCCAATCTTGGTCAGCAGCTTTAGTAGGCATGTTCTCATCACCTGCATAGGTTCTCCAACCTTCACCAAGCATGATTAAGTGTGGATTGAGGGCGCGTGCGGCCTTGTACGCTTCTTCGATAGAAGCGGCATCATGGTCTCCCATCATATCGAAACGGAATCCATCCACTTTGTAGGTATCAACTAGATATTTGATGGAATCAACTAGGAGCCGTTTGGTCATATGGTGGGTTGTCCCCAAACGTCCACCACCAAAGCTAGTTCGAGGTGTGCCATCAGCATCCATAAAGTGGTAGTAGTTTGGCTCTAAATCTTCAAAGATATCGACCTTGGCTGTATGGTTATACACTACATCTAGGATAGCTCCCATACCACGTTTGTGGATCTCGTTGATGAGGTTTTTAAATTCTGCGATTCGTTTTTCTGGATTTTTAGGATCGCTTGAATACATACCAGTCAAGGAGAAGTAGTTTTGAGGATCATATCCCCAGTTATAGTTGCTGTTGCTTGAAGCATAGTCAGACAAGCGTTCATGGTTTTTCAATTCGTTGACAAAGTAGTAAGACAAGACTGGAAGGAGCTGGATGTGGGTCACACCTAAGTCTTTGAGATAGTCTAGTTTTTCAATAAAGGCTTCAAAGGTACCAAATGGTTTGGTTAAGTCTTTTGCAATGGCAGGATCTGAAGTAAAGTCACGCACATGAGCTTCGTAGATAACGGCATCTTCACGAGTCTTGAAATTGTGAATCTTACCATAAGTCAAGTCTTGAGGTCCGAGTTTGGCTGGATCTACAAAGGCGGCTTTAGCCACTTTATGGGCATCGTCAATCTTAGCATCGTTACTATTCCAAGCAGCGAGGGACTTAGCGTAAGGATCGAGTGCAAGAACAGTTTTACCTTGACGCTCGATTTGGTATTGATAATAGTATCCAGTGAAATCTGTGATTCCGAGTTTGTTTGTGCTATCTAGAGTTTGTTTCCAAGTTCCTCTTTCCCCTTTTTCAAGAGCGACAGTTCCAACCACTTTTTCAGGGTTATTCTTGTCGTAGACAACGACAGAAACCTTGTCAGCACTTGGTGACCAAAGGGTTAAATCAACTTGTTTTCCTTCTTCTTTTAGGTCAGCTCCAAGTTTGCCATCATAACTGTAAGTCTCATCTTTCAGACGCCAGCTTGTTTTGGTAGTAAATTGGTCAGCGTTGTAGCTCACGGTATAAGGATGTTTTGTGTCCGAGAAATCTCCACTGTAGGTCACTTTCTTACCAGCTTCATCGATTGCAACATCGGTGATAGCTACTTTATTTCCTAGGTGATTAGTGATGTTGGAGTGTTTGAGGATATCCTCTTTTTTAGCACCGACAAGTGTTGAAAAACTACTCTCAATGCTAGAAGTGCCTACGTGTTGGGCTCCTGTCATACGGATATCATGGACATAGTATGGATTTGTGTAAATCGATTCATCATCGTCTTTTAGGAAAATTTGGCTATGATTTTTTAAATCTGTGAACTTATAATCTTCTTTACGGATTTTCACATCGTCTCCTTGTTTGTTTCTGTCTAGTAATAAAAATCCAAGGTCTTTAGCTGCATCTTTGAGTGGAATATCGATATAGCGACCATATTTGCCTGTAGCCGTAAAATCTGTTCCGTTAGGCCATTCACCACTACTTGGATTTTTCACATCTCCCCAGTACCAGAGAGATTTCTTGTCATAGTTGCCATCTGTACGGTAGTAGTTGACGCGAATAGTTCCTGCAGGTTGTGGCTCGTAAGAGAAAACCTTGTGTTCTTGGTCCAACCAAGCCTCATTCATATTTGGTGCCAGTTTTTCTATCGATTTATCGCCGGTTAGATTTTTCCCAGCTGTATTATTGATGAGGAAGCTAATTTTCTTGGCTTGTTCTCCCTTTAATTTGACATCTAGGTAGTAGCCATAGTCATCTTTTTTGGCATCCTTAAAGGACAAGGCTCCGTTAGGCCAGTTTTCAGATGGTTTTTCAACATCGTCCCAAGTCCATAGTCCTTGAGCATCCTTGTTTTCTTCAGGAAGCTTTTTGACATGGATACGGAAGTAGTTGTCTTCTATTGGTTCTTCTGCCTTAGTTTCAGTCGTTACTGGACTCGTAGAAGTAGTTGGTTCACTTGAACGATCTTGTCCGGTTTGTGGGGCTGAATCGGCTGGTGTTGTAGCAGGAGTGGGTACCTCTGTTGCAGCTTTTTCTTCTTTTTTCTCTAGGGAAGCGTTTGCACTATCAGGTGAAGAAAAATCGCTTTCGTTCTTGCCAGCGATGTTTGTTGCATCAGTAAGAGGTTGAGTAAGGGAGGTCGTATTTCTGTTGCTGGGTTCGTTAGTGGTTGGTGTATTTTCGTTTGCTGAGATAGTTGGTGTAGCCATGGCAAGCAGGACAAGGCTTGCTCCAATAAGGACAGAACCAGTTCCATTTTTGAGGGAACGGATGCTGTAAACCATTTTTTTCTCAGTTTGAGATGGTATTTTTCTCATAATGATTCTCCAATCAATAAATTTCTATCATCAGTATAGCACTTAGTAAAATAAGATGCAAGCGTTTTCCTGAAATTAAAATAAAAGAAAAAATCGCAACAAATTTTGTTACGATTAAGCCAGTCTTTCTTTATGAATTTGAGAAGCAAGAAGGTGAAGGTGATGAAATAATTCTGAAGTAGAGAAGTTACGATTGTAGATAAGTGGTTTAGGAGAGTTGGTGACAGGAAAGGTAGTGATAATAATATCGTGAGGAATTTGATTGAGAATTGAGAAAGAAATCGCAGATTCTTCCCAAGAATCAAAGAGATAGAGATTATTGCCGTAGTGAGCAAGGGTGTCGATAAGGTTTTGTGCGTGATGACTATCCAAATGACTAATGACTAAAACACGTATTTTGGGAAGTTTTTGAAGTAATTGGACTAAAATTCGTTGCCCTTGGATAGAAAAGGTGTAGACAAGTTCTTGTAGCTTACTTGGGTGATTTTCTAGCCCCATTTCAGTAAGGTAAGATTGGAATTTGTGTTGACTTACTTCAAATAGTTTTGGAAATTCTACTTGATAACTGCTTAAAATTTGGGATTTCTGTCTGTCGAGAGACTGGTTACTGAGTAAATGAAAGAAATCAGATTGGGCAGTGTAGTGGAGGAGCCAAATCAATTCCTCGCGATTTTCAATCTGTAGGTGAAATTCTTTAGCTAGTTCTTCTAGTATTTGGCTCAATAAACGGTAAGATTTTTGGATATGATGAATATTACCCAGTGCTCCATTGCTAGGATTGTTTATGATTTGAGGAGACTTTACTGGATTTGAAAATAGCTGTTCTAGCGTCTCCTTTGTAGCTTCAAAATGGAGCTTTTTAGCCAGCTTTTTGATATCTTGTTCAAACTGGGGAATCTGCATGAGGGAGCTGTAATGACTGGTTAAGAGCGGACTAGGATTTTCAATGAAATGACTCTTGTTAAAACGCTCCAGATTGATAGCCAGGGTATATTTGATTTGCCGTAAACTACTGAGGTTGGGTGAAACTTGTTGGGCCTTTAAAAATAGCTGAATCAGGTGAGTGAGTGATTCTTCAGAAATAGAAGGAAAGGGCCAATCCAGAAAACTGTAACTTTGGCTAAAGTAGTCTAGATAAAAGGCACGAATATCCTCTTCTGCTCCCTTCAAGACTAAAGGAGAAAGTTGGATGTTGACGCTATAGTGTTGTGGAAGTTTAGTGTTGATACGATGAATGATTTCCTCAATATGCTCTTGATTAGTGGAAAGTACCTGACATATTTGCTCAAGCGATTGCCCCTCTTTGAAAAATAACTGGTTCAAAAAAGAATAGGTTTCAGATTGTTTAAGAATCGCAATCCTGGGATCTAAGGTGTTTTGGAAGTCAAACTGCAATTGAATGCCTTTTTTTCTTGATTGAAGCAGGAGGTTAGGAAACAATTGCTCAAGCTTAAAAAGGTGTTCTTGCAATTTTTCTATTGAAACAAAGTATAAATTTCTAATTATCTTTTTATATTTTCTTAAATGCTCGTAAAGCCTTATTCTATGTGCTTTCGAGTATTTTTACTGTAGGAAGATACTTCACGTTTCTTTGCATATTTCCTCATGTCTTAGCTGTCAGAAGTGGTAAATAAGTAGTAAATTCATTTGTACTACTAAGCAACAAGACGCTCCTGTTGCTTCTCTTTATTCAAGCGTTTCATTTCTGCCATTGCAGAATCGAATGTTGCATGTGCGTAATAGTTCAGCGTCATGGCTATATTAGCATGTCCCATAATGTACTGTAATGCCTTTGGATTCATTCCTGCATTTGCATAGTTGGTACAGAATGTATGTCGCAAACTATGTGGAGTGATGTGTGGCAATTTATCCTCGTTATACTTATTGTATTTCTTAACAAGACCTTTCATCATGCCGTTGTAATCACTTGCCACTTTTGGATAGTTCTTTCTATTAAGAAAGAGGAAATCACTATATCCATCAATCTCAACACGCTTATCATTCTTTCGATTCGCTAACACTCGCTTAAATGCTTGATAGGCTTCTTCAACCATAGGAACTTGACGTTCGCCACTTTTGGTCTTTGGTGTTTCAATGTAGTACCCAATTTCAGTATCTCTCAATAGCTGATGGTCTATATTGACAAGACGATTCTCAAAATCTAAATCTGGAAGTGTCAAACCACCAAACTCTGAAATACGAAGACCTGTTTTTAAGAGTATCAGAATTTCATCATAATTTTTGCTGTAGGTTTTATCAGCTTTTGCAAAGGCTAACAGTTTTTCTTCCTGTTCTTCTGTTAGTACGGTCTTAGGGACAGTATCATCATCAAGAACTGCTTTCAGTTGAAAGTCAAATGGATTCTTCCGAACACAATCATCTTGTATAGCAATATAGAATGAAGCCTTTAAAGAACGTTTGTAGTTATTGATGGTTTGATAAGCATAACCATTTTCACTCATTCTAATAGCCCATTCTTTAGCGTCTGATGGCTTAATACTGTCAATACTTCTTACACCTAACTTGTCTTTCTTCAAAATATCCATAAGATATTTGCGTCCAGTTTCAGTGTTTTTTCTAACCTTTGGTCTTTGAGCGTTCTGTTTTGCGTAAAGCTGGCAGAGTGTCATTTTCTTTCCTACAACATCAATACCATCATGAATGTCTTTCTGTAACTCTGCGATTTTCTCTCTAAGTGAGATACAATCACGCTTTCCTGCTGGTACTCGGTCTGTAGCCACAAGTTTCCACGAGTAAACAAATTGCGGTTCTCCAAATGAATCTATATATTTGTATAAGTATCTTCCGTCTTTTCGTTGGCTCTCTCCAGTCTTTAAGATTCGACCTTTATTGTCACGTCTTTTTTCTGACATGGCATTTGCTCCTTTCCTTTATGGAAAGAGCCTTGATACGACTTAATACTATTTTATCATATACAAGACCCTTTGGCGACGCTAGATTGCGTCCAATGTATCTATAATTTTTTCAAATTGTTTTCGTTTAATCTGAATACGATTGCCATTCATAATCAGCCAATTTGCATTTTTATTTTCCTCTGCCAAGCGTCGTAGCTTGTTTTCGCCAATACGAAAATATTTTGACGCTTCTTCAATGGTTAGGGTATAACGTTCCCAAATAGGAATGTCAGTCTGCTTCATAAAATCCTCCTTTCCAAATCACTTATTTGGATTTCATAAAAGTTGTTTTACCAGCAATCGAACAGCTTTAGCAAAGCTCACGGGAGTTCCACCCCTGCATGGTTCTCATGTAGCCATACTCATTGCCTGCGACGGTTTTATCACGCTCGGACTATTGACTGTATGGGAGTATCATTATCACGATAAGAATGTCGTTGCAGGCAATCCTGCTAAAGATTGCTTCTCGGATCACTAACATGAATCGCTCGCTATCTTTATAAGATAGGTCATGGCGGTTAGTTCCGTTGGCTCTTTTCTTATCGAAACGTATTCGATTACTTTTATTCAGTTTTCAAAGAACAATGGCTCGTTAGCCTATCAAAACACATTGAAAGCTCAATATGCTTTGGTGGAATAACAAACCTCCCTGTTCGGGAAGCGTGGAATGGTTTAGCACGCTTCCACGAAAGGAGAGAGGATATTACTTAATTTCAAATGACAAAATCTTTGTAATCAGTCTGGTTTCCATTCTTCCACGTAAGACTTCATCAACGACCATACTTTGATTGCCATATTCATCTTTCATAAGTCGTAGGGAACGCTTCGTTATGTACCCTCTGTAATGATGTAGAATCTGGTTAATCGCTTCGGTATCGCCATCTGTTGCCTTTACAATGAGAGGAAAGGGAATCATAGGATATTGTGTTTTCATTCTTCAAATTCCTCCATAAACTTTTTAATTAAGGCTAGTCCACTGGTTCTATGCCGATAGACAGTAGAACGGTTCAATTTCAACAGGTCTGCAATTTCTGAATCGCTCATGTCCATAAAGTAAAACAGCAGTAGAATTTCACGTTTCTTGTCTGGCAACTCACGTAATGCTTCACTCAACAAATCATTTTCAACGCCTACTGATAACCCATTGAGTGTAAAAATCTGAAAGTCAGTTGAATAGTTATCTGTTGTCGCAAACTGGCTAACAAGATAATCGCCAACATCCGAAAAGGACACCTCACGCTTTGCAATCCTTGAAAGATAAAGCATATAATTCTTTCGCTCGTCTTCCATAGCACGTTTACAGATATAGTCAAACTGATTTTCTATTGTGGTCTGAAAAGAAGATGGTTTCATGTTTCTCACCCCCTTTCTGTCTAGGAAAGGAAGTGAGCCTTGCTCGTTTATCTCCTTTCACTCTTAGTCCCAATGTGAAAGGGGGATTTGTTGCATTACTGATAAATAAACTTTGTAAAAAAGTTCTGAATAGCCAAAAAAGCATATAAACAGATTTATTTCTCTGTTTACATGCTTCTGTTATTCTATCTATATGATTTATAAAACCACATTGGTGGACGTACTTATCTATTGCAGATAGACGACTTTTTTTGACAAGAACCCAATGTAAGGAAATTTATTGTATATGATGTACTTCATGGCGACGTTGACCTCCAACAAACCGCCATTTGGAAGTAATATACAATATTTTAACAGCGTAAATAGCACTACCATATAACGGTTTTTTTTATTGGCGTTTAGTAGTGCTTTTTATTAAATATAAACCTATAAACCATATAACACGTTTTTCTATACCTGTTTTTAATTCAGTAGGAACAATAAAATGTATAGAGGTGGTCTACTATGCGTAAAAAAGAAGATAAATATGATTTTAGAGCCTTTGGTTTAGCCATTAAAGAAGCTCGATTGAAACGAGGTTTAACTCGTGAACAAGTGGGAGCATTGATTGAAATTGACCCACGGTACTTAACTAATATTGAAAATAAAGGGCAACACCCCAGCATACAAGTTCTTTATGACCTTGTATCGTTACTTCATGTTTCCGTTGATGAATTTTTCTTACCTGGGGTCCCGAGCGCTTAGTGGGAATTTGTATCGATAAGGGGTACAAATTCCCACTAAACCAATGTTTCAAGGCCTATTTATTTTTTATATTCAATTCTCTTAAGTGTTTAGGAATAGATAACAAGTCAAATTTATACTCTCCAAGAAAAGTGATATGCTCCCAATTAATAGGAGATACATGCTTCATATACTTAGTTACTTCGGGATCTATTTTGACGAGATAATTATAAGCTGCTTGTAAGTAGACGGCGTTCCATATACTTATTGCATTTATTAACACATTAAGCGCACTAGCACTTTGAAGTTGTCGGCGAATATCGCGCTCCATAAATTTTCCGCGTCGCCCAAAAAATAGTTCTCTAGCTAAAGCATTAATCGCTTCTGTCTTATTTAGTCCATGAGTGATCCTTCGCCGTAGCTCACTATCTGTAATATAATCTATCATAAAAATGCTCTTTTCAATGCGACCTAGTTCTCTCGGTGCAAGAGCTACTCTATTCTTACGTGCGTATGAGCCTAGCTTTCCTAATAGTAAAGAACTAGATACTTTTCCTGTTTGAATCGAATAGGCGATTCGTTTAATTTCATCATAGTTTTCTTCAATAATTTTTACATTGATTTTTCCGCTTATATCTTCTGATAAGTTAGGGTAGTAGGAAGGTGATTTGATAGAAAATAATTGTGATTTTTTTATATTTCTGATGCGAGGTTCAAAATCAAAGCCTAGTAATGCGGTCATTCCAAACACCTGATCAGAATACCCATTTGTATCAGTAAAATGTTCCTCAATATCTAGATCTGTTTCATGATAAAGTAGGCCATCAAGGGTATGAGTAGCTTCCCTTGTATTAGTTGAAGCAACCTCGATATGATGAGTCGTATGCCTATCATTTATTGATCGAATCATTGTAGCTCCTTTTTCCATACTTTTGTAATGTGGATTAACATCGGATTTTAGAGCTGAGACGCCCACTGGGACGCGCATTCCGTCTGAAGCAGTGGTTTTTCCTTCACCCCAAAAGTCTGCAACAGGAAGCTTTAACTGATAATTAACCAAAACAGATTGAGCACGAGTCAGAGCTTCTTTATAAAAGCGCCATTGTTTGGCATTGGCTAACTGAGAATAAGAAATTCCAGGAGTTGATTGGGCCATTTTTTCAAGACCAATATTCATCCCTAAACCCAGCAAAGCAGCAAAAATAATTTTTCTTTCTTGTTCACTCGGCGGTTTCCCTGTAGAATCATGACTAAATTCTTGTGAAAAGTTGGTCCAACTGTCCACCTCAATTAAAAGATCACTAAGCCTTATCTTAGGAATTATTGAATAAAGTTTTTTTCTATATATTTCTGCTTCGCTAGGTGTAACTTTTTCCAACTTTTTAAGGTTTGCTCTTGAAATTCTCTTATCAACTGTCGAATAAAATTGAAGCTGTAAATCTAAAATTATTTCCCGATCCTTTAAATAGTCCTCAAACGTGTCTGGAATAGTTTCTGAATCAATACAAGCAGATAAATCAACTAAGTAATCATCAATATTTCGATGGATCATACTTCCTTCAACTGAAATATCTCCTGATCGAATATTGTTCTTTAGCTCGGTGAAAGCTACTAACTCATAGTAAGACCGATCTATTTTCCCCTCTTCTGGCCGAACAAGGCTTTTCCATTTTTTACTCACAAAATCAGTAGAAGTATCTGCCGGTATTTTTCTTTTACCACTATTGTGTAAATCAGTTAGTTGAGTTAGGGCCATGAGGACTGGATTTGCTGCCGGAGTTGCTTTGAACGAAAGGGTCCTCAATAACATTGGCGTGTATCTTCGGAGGTAATTAGCTTTATTTCGAACCATTTCTAAATAGCCATGATTTTTATTACCTGTAATTTTTTTAGCTTCTTCTCCATCTTGTACTAAATCTTCCCAAGGCATGATTCGTTCAATTTCGTCAAAAGGATTACTATCATTATCTTTTGCAAAGTGAAGAGCATCAATTAAAGAAGCATAATGTTCCAATTTTTTAGTAGCCAATTTTCCTTTTTCTTTTAACTGTTCTTGTGAATCACGTGTCCCTTTGCGTTTAATACTTGCTAAAATGCGGTCATTAATCTCAATCAGTTGATCGATCAGATATTGATGATGATTGACTAAAAAAGCAATAAGTAAAGAGTATCTTTTTTCAAGCTCAAAACGGGAGAAGTCATATGCATCATAATTTTCCCCTAGTCTAGCTAGCTGAAGAAACCTGTTCCGATTAATATGGGAGACATTAATTGTCCCGAGTCCCATGGAAGCAATCACTTCCACTTTTTTACAAATACTCATAAAGCTTTCTGGATTTGCCTTACCTGGAATGTCTTTTAGCCAAGCGAGTTTAGTTATTTTCGTCTCTTCATAAATTTGAAACAAACTCTCTAGTTTTTCAATTTGTATATCTGTTAATGAACAGAGTAATATTGAAAATAAGTTGTTTTCTGCTTTATCTCGACAGCGGCTTATAATGTCTTCAAGTGTAGCTATAGATGGAAAAATAATTCTTTTTCGAGTTAAGAAATCAATTGTTTTTTTCATTAGATAGATAGAGTCATCATTTTCTAAAGCTAGTTCAATTAAATATTCTATTAACTGTTTTTGTGTATTAGCACTACCGAATCGATGATAGTTGAATACTTCTAAGATCTCGTTGAAGTGATTTGCACGTGTATTTCTATGATCATATGAATTTAAATCAATTGCATCAAGATGGAGCTGTCGACTCACATAAGAAGTTAGTCTGGTTGATTTAATCGGCCAATTACTTAAAGAACACCCAGGATACCGGGCCAAACAAAGTTGTATCGCAAATCCTAGTTTATTGACCTTTCCACGGTGTTGATTAATAACCTCCAGATCATAATCAGAAAAACTAAAATACGCTTTAAAATCCTCTTCTGATAAGTGGTCTACAGAAAGAAGTTGTTCACGCTGTGAAGTAGTTAAAATTCTTTTCATAGCCATATCTTAAGCATTCCTTTTATTGAGGTAACGGTAAAAGGTTGTTTTGCTTAATTTAGAGGCATCAAGAATTTGACGAATAGAATACTCTTTGCTGTCATACATTTTTAAAGCTAAATCAATTGATAGCTTACCTTTACTTGGACGGCCCCCTTTTTTTCCTCGGACTCTGGCTGCCTTAAGACCAGAGTTAGTTCGTTCAATAATAATATCCCGTTCCAGTTCTGCTAAACTAGCCATAACTCGGAAAAAGAATCTTCCCATAGACGTTGAAGTATCTACGTTATCTTGAATAGATATAAAATTGACACTAAGTTCTTCAAATAATTCAGAAAGTTCAATCAAATGTTTAGTTGATCGTGAAATTCGATCTAACTTGTAAATGACAACAGAATCTCCTTCACGTAGTAGGTTGATCATTTCTTCTAATTGCGGTCGGTCTTTTTTCGCACCAGTTACTTTTTCTTGAAATAATTTATCAATTCCATAATGAGTAAGTGCATCAATTTGTAAACTAAGATTTTGATCATCCGTACTCACTCGAGCATAGCCAAAAATCATAAAAAAACCTCCTTAATTTTATAATTTAAATGTACCATAACTCATTAAGTATAACTATATAGGAACTATGAAAAAGGAACGGATTTTGGTACTTGATTTACTTAAAAAACATTTAGAAAAAGCAGGAAAATGAAAAGGTACCATAAACGGTCGTTTATGGTACCATTCAAATTTATCCTTATTGTACAAAATAACAGCGAAATTTTTAAATCTATTCCTTATCGATACAAATTCCCCGTAGGCGCTAGGGACCTCTTTAGCTCCTTGGAAGCTGTCAGTAGTATACCTAATAATTTATCTACATTCCCTTTAGTAACGTGTAACTTTCCAAATTTACAAAAGCGACTCATAGAATTATTTCCTCCCGTTAAATAATAGATAACTATTAAAAATAGACAATACTTGCTCATAAGTAACGGTACTTAAATTGTTTACTTTGGCGTGTTTCATTGCTTGATGAAACTGATTTTTAGTAAACAGTTGACGATATTCTCGATTGACCCATTTTGAAACAAAGTACGTATATAGCTTCCAATATTTATCTGGAACATCTGTGGTATGGCGGGTAAGTTTTATTAAGACACTGTTTACTTTTGGTTTAGGATGAAAGCATTCCGCTGGCAGCTTAAGCAATTGCTGAATCGAGACTTGAGTGTGCAAGAGCAACCCTAGTGTTCGGTGAATATCCAAGGTACGCTTGTAGAATCCTTCTTCAACAATCAGATAGATGTCAGACGCATGGCTTTCAAAAACCACTTTTTTAATAATTTGTGTGCTTAAATGGTAAGGAATATTCCCAACAATTTTATACCTCTGTTTGTTAGGGAATTGAAACTGTAGAATATCTTGGTGAATTAAAGTGACACGAATGTTCAGTTTTAATTTTTCTGACGATAAGTTGAATAGATGACTGTCTAATTCAATAGACGTTACCTGTTTACTTATTTTAGCCAGTTTCGTCGTTAAATGCCCTTTACCTGTTCCAATTTCGTAAACGGTATCGGTTTCTTTTAAATTCAATTGTTTTATTATTTGGTTGAGTACTTTTTCACTCGTTAAAAAGTTTTGAGAATATTTTATATTTTTGTTCATGTAATCACTCCTGAAGTGATTACATCTATAAATAAATACAGAAGTTAAACGATTTGTTTGTAATTTTAGTTATCTGTTTAAAAAGTCATAAGATTAGTCACTGGTAGGAATTAATCTAACGTATTTATTTATCTGCGTAATCACTGTTTTTAGTCTGTTTCAAAACAGTAGATGTTTTATCTACATTACGCATTTGGAATACCAACATGACGAATCCCTCCTTCTTAATTACAAATTTTTAGCATCTAATTTAACTTCAATTCCTATTATACAAAATTTTAAGATAATGCACAATCAACACACTCTTAAGTTTGCTTCTAAGTCTTATTTCCATAACTTTAGGGTTAACCATACGCAAGACCAATCACTCTCGGACAATACTCATGATTTTAATGATAAAATCCATGTTAAACCCATAGATAAGAAATACACCTGCAATAACCGTTACCTGTTTGTGCCAATTTAAAAATGCACCACTTTTTTATAATTAAAACGGTTGAAAACTGTACCACTAATAACTCACAATAGAGAGATGTCACCGTCAAGTTAAATGTACAAAATAACAGCGAAATTTTTAAATCTATTTCTTATCGATACAAATTCCTCGTAGGCGCTCGGGACCCCTACCTGCTAATAACTTGGTAAAAAGCACCCGACGATTACAGATAGAGAAATACATGGATAGCTTTACAGACAAAGAACTATCCTTAATGGAATCTTTAGCCAGCGGTATCAACGAAGCAAGAAACATCGAAGACTAATTAAAAGAATCCATACATAACGGAAAGAGCCGATAAAATGAGATTGTATTAATCTCATTTTATCGGCTCTGCGTCTTTGCGTCTGGCTCTGTAATCACAGTTACTTTGAACTGCTTTATTTCAATTAAATTTTCTTGTCTGCATTTCGGACAATAGAGGGGGAATTTTTTTAATTCAGTATCTTCCCTTATCTTTAATCGTGTTTTATTTCCACATACAGGACACAATATCCACTTGTAGTTTATAATAACTATCTCCTCCTTTACACTTTAATTCAAATCTTTATTAAAAAATATTTCATCTTATTTAACAAGAAACCATATTTATATAACAACATAAAATACACTAAGTTATTTTATTGAACATATATCGTACTTTATCTATCCGACTATTTGGACGACGGGGCTGGCAAACAGGTTCACCGGTAGTAACATGGTACCCTTTTAACTCTGTTAAACAAACACTACGTCCATTTGTAAAGAAAGTTAAATCACTACGATATTCTTGAATACACCGAGCAGGGATTTCTCCACTAAGAATGACCTCATTATTTTTCAATTGAGTGTCTACGATGTTCGCACAATATTTAGGAGCATCGTTGTATGCTCGTGAAAGATATTCCTGTGGCGCATAAATTTTAAAACTAAGATATGGCTCTAACAATTCTGTTCCAGCTTTTTTTAAGACTTGTTCCAATACAATAGGAGCAAGCATCCGAAAATCTGCTGGGGTACTAACAGGGCTATAGTATAAGCCATACTTAAAACAGATTTTACAGTCCGTCACATTCCAACCATACAATCCTTGTTCACAGCCATAGCGTATCCCCTCCATAACTGCATTTTGAAACGATTGATTTAAGTATCCAAGAGAAACCGAGCTCTCATACTGTACTCCGCTCCCTAATGGAAGCTGTGCTACAGATAGACCAATGGAAGCCCAGAAAGGATTCGGTGGAACTTCGATGTGAATGGTATACTCTGCTTTTTTTAACGGTCTTTCCATATAAATGACTGTAGGCTCTTTTATTTCTATCTCCACATGATACTTTTCTTGCAGCAGAGCACAAGTCACTTCCATTTGTACTTTCCCTAAGAAAGAAAGTATGATTTCATGTGTCGCAGAATCCACATAATATCGCAGAAGCGGGTCACTGTCGGAGATTTCTAAAAGTGCATCAAGTAACATTTCCCTTTGTTGAGGTTTGCTCGGTTCAACAGTCGTTTGCAGCAGAGGGAGGGGATTTTCAATTCTCTCTCTCTGTGGCAATAGCTTTGTATCTCCAAGAACACTATTTAACTTCAAAAACTCATTCTGCAAAATAACAATTTCCCCGGAATAAGCCTTATCAATTTTACATAATTCACCATTTATTGAAGTATACATTTCTGTAATTTTTATTTTTTCCTTTTCCGATATTCTAACCGAATCTCGCAAATGCAGTACGCCACTATAAAGACGTATATATGCAAGACGCTGTCTTTTTTCCGAATACTCAATTTTGAAAACTTTTCCGCAAAGTTCAGACTGACCTCGATGTGTTGATGAATAAAATTTATTCGTAATCACTTCTATAAGGTTATCAATCCCTATATTGTTTTTTGCACTTCCGTGATAAAGAGGGAACAGAGAACAATTCTGAAATCTTATGCTTTCCTCTTGTTCGAGTTCCAATGCTTCCAATAATTTCCCAGACGTATATTTCTCCAAAAGGTAATCATTTCCTTCTATTACCATATCCCATTGTTCAGATTCGGTAAAGTTCATTACACGCATATTAGGATGCAGTTCTACCTTCTGTTTGATTACAATTTCGGCAGAAAGTTTCTCTTTAATATCCTGATAAACCGTTGATAAATCAATTCCATTTTGGTCAATCTTATTGATAAAAAAGATTGTGGGAATCCCCATTTTCCTAAGTGCATGAAATAATATACGAGTTTGTGCTTGTACGCCATCTTTTGCAGAAATCAGTAGAATTGCCCCATCTAAAACTGATAATGAACGATATACTTCTGCTAAGAAATCCATATGTCCTGGCGTGTCTATGATGTTCACCTTCGTATTTTCCCACTGAAAAGAGGTTATTCCTGTCTGAATTGTAATTCCTCTCTGACGTTCTAAAAGCGTATTATCCGTCCTCGTTGTACCTTTGTCCACGCTTCCTAATTCTGTAATCGCTCCACTGTTATATAATAAGCTTTCTGTTAAGGTAGTTTTTCCTGCATCAACATGAGCTAAAACTCCAATATTAATAATTTTCATGTGATTTTCCTCCATTCAAAAACCCAAAAGGGCATAAAAATCCCAGTGATAAATACTTTTATCACTGGGATTTTTATGCATAACCATAGGCATACAAAGCATACAGATATTCTCCGGATACTTTAGAATCACATGATAAAGGTATTCTTAAACTGGGTACAAAAAACTAAGCCCTCCTAAAAAAGGACATCCAATTATTTGTTCCCACTATCAAATTGACAGTTTATTTAAGAATACCTTGCCGCATATTTATTAACTCCTTTTAAATAGATACTTAAATAATAGCACGTAAGAGCATATTTGTCAAGGAATCTCCAATTTTTTATCAAAGAGAGTACGTGATTACAAAATAGCTGTAATAATGTACCAATATTTGTTATTCTATAATCTTCCAATTACTCCCGTTCTTTTCAAGTACCAAATCAAATTGAGATACCTGCGTTGCTTTGGTCTGCTGGTCGATATACTCCACTGTCAGCGATACCGTGACTTGATTATCCTTACGATTGTAAATAGGATTTACCAGTTCTTGAAAGATGTACTCTTTTCCGATTGGTTTTAATATCCCGTCATTCACATAGTAGGAAAGTTCACTGGCTGTCGCTGTAGGATAGAGCTTGAAGAACGTCGTTAAAAACTCATTGATTTCATTGGTTGTAATGGAATCAACCGTCCCCTCACTTTCAATGGCTTTTGGTTTATAACTTGATTTCTTAGGTATGTTGGTAATGGTCGGATTCTTAACCAGTACCATATTTCCAGAACCATCTACATAGACACTCACTATATAAGCAGAGTGGACGGTCTTTGTATTTTCTCCCTCTGTAATGAGCTGGTCTACACTGTAGGTTACATTAAACTCATTGTCGCCAGTTGGCTCTACCGTCCATATCTGAAATCCTCTTACAGAAGACGATACAGGAATATCTTTGCGTACTGTATCAACATTGAGAGCTTGAAGTTCATCTGTCAGATAGCCTTTTAGACTTTCCATTCGATTATCAATGGACTTATCGGATTGCTCCCATGAATAGTAGACTTTCGCAAAGTTCTCTACAAAATTTTCTACATGATGAGTATCAACGTATTCCTTTTCTATGATAGTTGTTTCGTGAATAGTATGAGTATCTATAGCTGTAAAGTGCTTGAATATCGCAAAGCTGAAACTAAGCCCTAAAAGTACCCACAAGGCAATCACAACCTTTTTATGAGGATTGACCTTATAGTAGACACGAGGTTTCTTTTCCTTTGGTATCTGTTTTTCTTTATTCTGATTTTTTCTAAATTTCATCATTAAATCTTCCTTTCTCATTGTTTGATTCGTCCTGCTCCCACTAAATGCTGTTGCCAGTAGGGGCTTGTTAAGTCGGCATAACCGATTGGGTCGCCTGCATGAAACATACGGTTATTGCCAAGGTATATCCCAACATGAGTAATATAAGAGCCAGCGTTATAGGTAGAATGAAAGAAAACCAAATCGCCAGCTTGTGCTTCCGATAGTGGGATATGCTGGGTCACATCATATTGCTGTTGTGCGGTTCGTGGTAAGTTAATTCCAGCTTTTCCATACGTCCATTGTGTCAGTCCGCTACAATCAAAAGAAGTAGTCGGGGAAGCTCCACCGTAAACGTATCGCCAGCCCTCATATTTCAGTGCTTCGTCCATGATGGCTTGTACCGTATCATCATCAAACTCTGTTGTGACAAGATACTGCGTTACCAGTTGCACATAAAACATATTGCCATAGTTGTATCGCCAGCCCCCATTGATAGGTATGGCTATGGGATTGGGGTAAGACACTTTTTCGCCACCTGAATACTCTTTTGAGAAACTTTGAGCCAGTTCAAAGGTATATTTATTTCCACGATTAGCCACATACCCTAAGAAACCACCACCATAATTGTAGGACTGGATAACCGATTCTAAATCTACACTGAGCCTTTCGCTACTGGCTAATAATTCACTGAAATACTTCACACCTTGCTTAATGGATTCTTCTGTACTCAATGAATTAGGTGGAAGACCGAGGGATTCCGAGGACTGCATAACATCTTCCGCAGTACCGCCCGATTCCACCTGTATAATCGCAAGAAGTATGTTGACATATTCTTCAACGCCATATTCTTTGGCATATTTTTCTACCATAGGCTTATGAGCCAGCACTTCTGCGGAAACATTCACACCTCCATAATGAATATTGGAAATTCCGCTGTCCTGTTCATCTGAAAATAAAATGGCAACAAACAGAAGCAGTGAGAAGACCATCAAGAATAATCCAGAACCACCAATCACTAAAGTTTTCAACTTCATGGTTTCTTACCGACTTTCTTAATGGTGGCGGTTTTGATTGGTGGTCTACTTCTTGTATTTTGTAGTGGTACTCTTTGAACAGTAGACGGACGTTCTTTTGTGATTGGACGTTGTGAAGTTCTATCTGCTGTAGTGGTTGAAGTTGCTGGCTTTTGAACGGTTTTTTCTTGAACGGTATTGCCTTGGCGTTCCACTTTTGGACTTGAAAAATCGGACTTAACTGCTGGACGCTCTTGTTTGGCTTGTTGAGATTCCTTATATGAAGTCTGAATATTAGACTGTTTTGAGGTCTGTTCATCATGATATTGTTCTTGTCTTGTAGTCGGTCTTTCATGAACAGAAGAAGCAGGCTGTTTTTTCTGTTTGACCTGTTCCATTTCAGAGCGACGCTTCGCAATGGTTTTTCGCCTTTGTTCCTGCTGTTCCTTGCGTCCACTGGCTCTGTCCGCTTTGGTTTGAGAAATACTACTGGTTAAATCACGGACATTCTCTTTTACTTTGGATTTTCCTTGATATACTGCATATCTTGCATTGGTCGGCAAATCTTTAACCTGTTCTTTCAAACCACTAGCAGTGTCTACCATTCTGTCTTTGGTATCAGCTACTGTACCGATGGTTTGACCGATACGTTTTCCAAGTGTTGATTTTTCCTTTCCGTCTGGTCGGGAGTGATCTGCTTGTGTCCTTGCAGAACTCCCCGAACCCGACTGTCCTTTTTTACCTGTAACAATGGCAGACCCAGCCCCTAGAGTAGTCATAGAACGTCCAAGTTTCCGCTGTAGACGGTGCATGTGAGCGTGCATAAGCATACGAGGTTTTCTCATCACACGACTTCCCACACTTTGAGAATCGTTACTCTGTAGAGAAAACATACTCATTAAATCGCCCAGCTTGAAGTAGATTCCTGCAAAGGTCACAATCTGTAGAAAAGCAATCAAAAAGAACGGATAACCAGCCGATAAGGTATAGAGCATGGTTGAAATACTAAATGCTGTCGTAATAATCAATGTGATTCCAGCTCGTGTCAAAATGGTATTAAAGAGCTTTGTTATGGCTCGTTTTGACATACCATCAAATGATGGAATCATGCTTAAAATAAAGCTCACAGGCAGAAACATAGCATAGATGATAAAAAGTACCTGCGAGAAAATCATGATTCCTGTTAATAGGAATACAAATATGGAAATCCCAATATTGAAGACAAATAGGAAGAAGACTGTACCTAAACGGTTAATGGTCTTTGTAATGGTTAGATTGGTATTGCTTCTGTCTTCAATTTCTTCCGCAACAATTTTTTCTCTGTCTTCGCCATTGTTGGAATCTGGGCTGGTGGAGAGCAGGCTTTCCACACGGTCAATACCGATACTTTCAATGTCTGAACTGTTGTATTGAAGCAGTAGCCACGGTTGCTGAACCTGTATGGAAAACAGGCTATCTCTGATTAAGTCCACGCTGTCCTTGCCTTGACTATCGGAATGGGGCATGACAATCTTCGTGCCAAGTGATAAACTGGCATTACTGATGTCTGATGAAAAGTCATTGATTTTTTTAATGTAGTCGGGAGCGTAGGCAATAAAGGAAGCCGATAGGATAAACACCAGCACAAAATTCATAATGGCATGAATTGCCTTTGTGGTTTCTCTCTTTATCAGTCCCGTATAGGCAACATAAACCCCAAGAACCAAAATCAAGAGTAAGAGGAATCCAACATAGAAACCCTCTGTTGAAAATCCGTTTGCACTCACACCAGCTAAGGTCTGCATATTCTTACCAATGGAATCTGCTGTAGCGGAAATGAAGTCTAAGGAATAGGCTTCCTGTACTAAGTAACCTGTCGCATTGGAAACATACAAACTGATTGTCCAAATAAAATTGGTAATGGCATATAGTCCATACATGACCTGTTTTCCAATCCCGTCCGACCAGTTCCACGGAAGCCAGCCCCAGCTATTATCCACATAAAAATCCAGTTGATAGTTTTCAAGTGGGTATCGGCTGTATTCATTTGCCACATTGACCGTATCATCTACCAAGCCCGCAGCTTGAACCACCGTTCCCAGCATGGCTAAAAGAAAAATGGCAATCACAAGTGTGAAAGCCACTGTCATTGCCACTTTACCTAGACGTTTCAGCGTCCAGTTTGATTTTATTCTGTTTACTATTGATGGTTTCACATTTACACCTCTTTTCGCACAGGTGGTCTGGTATCAAAGGCATGGAGCAGTTCTTCAAATACAGGGTGGAACTGTATCACACCGACACGACCATATAAATCACTGATAAGGCATTGCCCGTTTTCCAAATCACGCAATCGCTTCTGATTGTTTTCGTCCTCTGGGTCTACACCAAAAAAGGCTAAGGTCTTTTTAATCTCGTTAAGGTCAGTGGAACGAAATGCAAATTTTAAGCCGAGGTTATTTTTCAGTTTTTCATCTAAGAGGTCGTCTGTATTTTGGGTCACGAAATATACCCCAGCGTTCATAGCACGACCAGCCCGAACCAGCTTCATAGATAGTGTTTTTCCTTGTGCTACCTGTAAAAAGCTCCATGCTTCGTCTAAATCTACAATCTTGAAAATGCTTCGGTCTGTATGGATAAAGTCTAAAGCAAAGGTACTAATGACAATCAGCATAGCAACGGATAAAAGCTCCATAGTGGTATATTCCTCAAAGGAAGTTTCCTTGTCGGGAAGTACCAAGTCCGCAACCTGTATAATGTTCAGTTGTTTTTCTAAGCTGATAGACTGCTCCACATAACCATTACTGAATAATAAATGTGCAAAGTCATAGTCTGTAAAACTTTCGATATGGTCGGCTATACTGGTACTTAGTGGCGTATTCTCAACCCGTAATTCCTCAATCACTTTCATCAACCCTCGTACTTCACTATTGGTTACTGCACGAATGGCTTTTCTAAGGATTGGGAAGCGTTCCCCATCACGAGAGGAAATCCCCGTAAGGAATGTCAGAATATCAATAGCCAGTGATTCAGAATCTTTGGGATTTTTCATAATCACATAAGGGTCAAGTAAGCCTTTGTTTTTCTCATCAGAAGTCAGAGTGACGATATTGATTTCATGGGAAATCTCTGGCAAGGTTTCTTTCCATCTGCCACGTTCTGCTTTTGGGTCTACAATCACTGCTTGTGCCCCATAAAGCACCGCATAATAGACGATAAGGTTATTCGCAAAGGATTTACCACCACCCAGCGAACCAACAAAAGCCGACGCTAACGCATTGGTTACTGAACCCTTAACCCCTTGACTGGCAAGAGCAGGTTTCAGATAGACATTGCGTCCAGTATCTAAGCTGTAGCCAACATAAATCCCCTCATTTTCCCCCAGCATTTGAGTAGCACCAAAACCTAAACCAGCGAGGAAATCAGAGGTCACGTATTGAATATAATCATTCATATAACGCTTGCTGGCAGGTAAAAATTCTTCATGTAAGCCGAGCATATCCCCAAATGGTCGTACCAGTTTTACGCTTAAATCGTCATAAAAATCTTTCACTTCATTACAACGACGTTTGAGTTCGTCAAGATCATTTGCTGATACCCTTACCACATAAGACAGCTTGTACATAGATTCCTTGCTTTGGTCTAAATTGGTTTCCAGCTCATTCACACTTTCCAGAGCTTCCGCCACATTGGAGCTGGTTTCATTATCACTTTGCCAAGCGTGGTTATCCAAGTCTTTCAGTTCTTTCTTTTTATTGCGGACAGTAGATAGGGCTTTACGATTCGCTACAATTTCCACATTCATTGACGTATCAATCGGGAATGTAAATTGCTGTTGCTGGTAGTAGAAGATTTCAGAGGACGGGAAGTCCAGTTCTCCGACAATGCTGTTAATGGTAAAGTAAGCTACATAGACGGTTTCATCTTCCTGCTGGATTTTCAAATATCGCTGTTTTTCTTCCACCAAACAGCGAGTAGGCTTAATCAAGTCATAGTATTTAATCAGCGTTTCATTATCCAGCTTTTTCTTTGATAGATGGTACTCATACTCTTCATAGGCAGTGCCTGTCTGTCCGTAAAGGTGTTCAATCAGATAGCCGAAGTCGTCCTTATCTAACCTGCGGATTTTGAAACGACGAGAGATTTTATTTTCTAAGAGCTTTTCCATCTTCTGAAAACGCAGGATTTCATCATTACTCATACTAACAAAATCGCCCATCAGCTTATGGTTCACATCATAGACAAAATCAGACAAAGCATTTTTTGCTTCAACGGTAAGACTTTTCATAGAAAACTCCTGATCGTTGAGAAGCAACTTAAAGCCGATAAAGAAACGGTAGTTCACTTGATTTTCGCCAATCATGGATATTAAAGCGTCTGTCTGTTGGTCGATTTTGTCATAGGCAACCGCTTTGAGCTTGCCAGTGACTTCATTTTTGGAACGCTCTTGTGCAGAACGTATGCTGGATTCTGTACTGATTTGTAAAGCATGAATTTTGCCATCACGATTTTGTGCGATAAGCTGTCTGAAAGAATCATGCACTTGTATTTTCTGTTCTGGACTTAGAAATGAGTAATTGTAAGGAACAAGCTCATAGTAAGCATAACATTCCCCGTCTTTATTCCAGACGAGATTGTTTTCAATGTATTTAATTGGATATGCCATAAAATTCACTCCTAACTGCTGTAATGGCTTCTTGTGGCTGGTTTCTGCCAAGCGTTACTTTTTTTCCTGCATAGGTCAGCTTTGGTCGCAGTGCATAAGCAATGACAGACTTCAAAAATCCATAAGGCTTTTTACCATCAAAAGTTTTTGTAGACATAAACCATGTGAAAGCCACAGGAATCCCAAAGTATTTGAGAAATGCTCCCTCTATCATGGAAAGAGGGGGCAAGTTGCCAAGTATCATCACTGCAAAGAGTGACACGACAAACCATGTCATTTGCGTAAAGGTTATGGGAAACGGAAGTCTAAAATCATTGATAGAATACAGTACCTTTTCCACAGACCAGATACTGGTATAGCTTCGTATTTTCTTCATGTAATCAATCCTTTCATAAAAAATAGGGGTAGCTGATTGAGCCACCCCGTAAAATAGAAAATCTGCCAGTAGTAATGTACCGACAGATTTAATAGACGATTTCAAAAATCCCATGATTGGTTGAGATAAACGTTCCTGAAAGGTCTAAATCCCGACCATAGGCTTGATAATCAATATAGTTTTGAAGACTAGCTGGTACTTCGCCTAAAGCACCCGTTTCTTCAATGTAGTAGCGTGCCACGTCATACATATCATCACAATCGGAATGAATGATAATATCCTCTTGATGTTCGCTTAGTTCTTCAATGCTTGAAAAATGAGTGAGCAGAGCAGATAGCTCCGATTGTAATTCTTCGGGTAATTCCGATACCATTTCCCATAGTCGATTGAGTTCGCCAATGGAAGTGTATTCGTCAACCGTAAAGGGTAACTCGTAGTCATGAATGGCGTATTCCTCATATTCATCATTCAAGCCGATTTTCTCTTTGACTTCCTCAAAGTCAATGGGAAAGGTAAACCACGCACCGACCAATTCGCCCTCATTGTATTTGCCTAAATTCGCAATATAGACTTGCATATCGTCCATATATTCACGTCCTTTCTTTGTAGAGATTCAAAAATCCCTACCGCACTTCGTTTGGTGTACCATTCCTTTGCGGAACATAAGAAAACCACTTATATTCCACAAAAGAACGGTTTTATTTAAGCACCAATAATGCGATTGAATAGCTCTAGTAAAATGTCTTTTACTCCAGCAGCGTTGAAGACTAAGCCAACCGCAATAATCGCAATAATTAAAAAGCCAATCAGTTTGCTAAACTCACGCTTGAAGCCAAGATACAAGCCAATCACAACGATTGCTAAAAGCACCAGTGATTGAGCGTTTGATAGAAACCAGTTATAAAGGTTTTGTCCAAAATTCATAAAAATGTTCTCCTCTCTATATTCAATGAATTTGTATTTGAGTTATTTTTTTGTTGTTATCACGTCCTGTTCTTTTACTGACTGTTGCTTCAAAATCTGCTTGTGTCGGTCTGTCAGTTTCGCATGGTCGAGAATGTCTTTTACAACCTGCGTCTGGTTGATTTCATCAAGTTTAATCGCAACCTTTAAGGTCGGGGCAACTTGATGAGATAGCCAGTTCAGCGTCCTTTGGAAGGAGTAAGGCTCTGGTTTTGTGGTTAGTTTTAATCGTTCACGATTGTTCCCAATAAACCAAGCCCATTCTTCATTCAGTTTCCAATCAGAACGAGGTTTGGAATCGTCTTTATCTACAAAACGGATATACCGATTGATAATTTTAAAGGCGGTATGCTCTGGATTGTCATAGACGAGTAAATCACGGACTGCATAATAGGCACGCTCATTTTTCAATCGAATCTCAAAACGGTTTTTTACTTCTGCGTCTTCAATGGGAATATCATTTTTCTTGTACTGCTCGTAGTCCTTTTCATAGATACAGAAATAAACTTCACTTTGTAATGAACCGATATAGAGGGTGTTTCCCATACATTCCTTTTCCTCTTTGCGTACCAGTTCGCCACTGCGATAGCTTTTAAAACTGCGGAAGACGGAGATACATTCTTCCTGTTGGCACTTTTCAGTGAGTACAGGGATATTCAAAATCCCTGTCTTATCGTTAATGGCAAGGTCAAGGCGTTTCATCACACCGCCAGCCACCAAAACGTCCATAAAGAACTCATACCAGCTTCTTTGTTGTGCCAGAAGATAGCTTTCAAATTGTCTGCACCCACGACCTTTCAATTCCACCAGAACTCCTTTGTCCAGTTCATGGGAGCAAAGGACGAATATGTCGCCTAAAGCATAATGCTCTGAATAAGAATAGAAACCATAGTCCTCATGAAGAAAATAGGACAGTTTCAGTTGTAAGATGTTTTCGACCACCTGCTGTACGTCTGTTGTCGGAAAGCGAATCCTTACATAATCAAACAGCATTTCAAGGGGAGCGTCGGGATTGAAGCGTTCCAGAGCTTCCCAAAGGGACTGCTGTAAATCCTCTGATGGCTTGACTTTTCCTGTTTCAATATCGCTTAGATACTGCCTTGTAATACCAGTCGCAACAGCTAAACGGTTTTGAGATAGTCCATAAGCCAAGCGTTTTTCTTTTAAATGCTGTAACCAAGTTTGTTCATTCAGTAAAAATCCCTCCAATCAAAAAGGCGTATGTCAACTTTTAAAGCCCATTTGACATACGCTGAAATTTTGTAAATCCCTTGTAACCAAAGGATTTTCTAATGTTTTTTTGACTGTTTCCTGTCGATTTGTACCCCCCTGTTAGATACGGGGGGTTAAGTGCTGGCGTGGCTATTGCCACACCAGCCAGCAAGATCAGTCCACACCTGCGACTTCCGCTTCGCACGTCGCCTGCGTGGACTGTCTGCTGTTGGATAACTTTTTAATTTCCTCCAAGAAATCATATCCTTTTGGTACAAGGGGAGTATAAAACTCTGATATGACACTTGTTCCTACATCAACATAGCCACGACCTTTGATTCGCTTTAAGAAGAAATCCTTTTGTACGTCACTGCCAAACATCATGCCATAGCCCATTTCAGACATACGACCTAAAGCCACTCTGAAATTAAACTGATCACGGATTCCGTCGCCTAAATATTTTGCGTCTGGACGTTGACAAGCCAGTATTAGAAAGAAGCCAGCTTGACGACCTAACATGACAATCTGTTTCAGCTTATTCATAACTGCGGTGTTTTCTTTTGTTCCCAGCATTTCCATGAAAGCGACGTATTCATCAAAGATTAAGAAGTGTGCCGGGAGACCTAAGTAAGCATAATTTTTGCCAGTCTTATAGTTCTTCATCTGCTTCATTTCCTCACTACGTTTCATCATTTCTTCATAGAATGTTTCAATGCAAGAAAGCAAGTCTTCTTTTCTATAGTAGACATTTGCCATCACAGAACCTAAGTCCGCAAGGTCAGCATTTTTCGGGTCAAGAATATACAGTTTTGAATCTGTATGAAGCAAGGCTTCAATCAGTGTCAGTATAAAGTAAGTTTTACCGCCACCTGTACCACCAGCAATCAACATATGAGGGAGCTTATCATATTCCCACCATACGTTTTTCATTAAGCGAAGTTTACCATCTTTAGCTTCTACTTCATCAATAGAAATACGACTGGCTATGGTGTCATAGAGCAAAGTATATTCCACATAGGAATCCTTTAACTCTTTATCCGTCAGCTCACAGTACAAGCCACTTTCTAATTTCTTTTCCAAGTGTAGGAGCTGGTCTTGATATTGCCCCAGAGTGATTTCCACTTGTATCTGTATTAAGCCATTTTTAAGGCGATAATACATTTTAGGGAAGTAGGTTATCTTTTCCTTTGTACGACCAGCACTATCTTTAAAGAAACCCTCTGTTTTGACCTGTTCAGATTCATACCACTTGTTTTCAAGTATCATCTTTGCCAGTTTTTGACGGTGGTAAAGTTGTTTAACCGTATCATAGCGAACCCGTTTGAATACAAACGCTACCAGCAAGCAGATAAGAATTGCGACACTGAAACTGATAATTAAATAGGGAATGTCAATCTTATCTGCTTGTGATAGGTTAAAATCCTGCCAGTTGATCTGCTGGATTGTCTTCACATGAAACAGTCCGACAACCAGCAGGAAAACAGGCAGGAGTGACGCTATCGTAAAATGAAAGACTAAATCTTTGTCACTCGGACGAATCCTTTT